>DASYSV010000129.1:0-3335 GCA_036010185.1 Puia sp. | reverse complement strand
CGTACACGCGTATCAAAAGTACAATACCTCCTCATCACCGCCGCCCTGACCGGACTTGTCTCGGGTGTCATGGCGGTTTTCCTGAAGCGCTCTGTACAGCAGGTGGAAAAGCTGGTACAGCATTTCAGCGGCAAAGAATATTTGTTCCTGCTTTGCCCGGCGGCGGGATTACTGCTGACGACATGGATCATCCAGCGTTGGTTCAGGGGGCATATCGACAAAGGGATTGCCATGGTGCTGAAGGCCATTGCGCGCAAATCCTCTTTTATTCCTTCGCGTAATAATTACATCCATTTCATCACGAGCGCTATCACCGTGGGATCGGGCGGATCGGCTGGGTTGGAATCCCCTATCATTGCCACGGGCTCCTCGCTGGGGTCGACGATGGGCCGTCTTGGTCTGCTGAACTATCCGGAACGTACCCTGATGATCGCTTGCGGCGCCGCTGCCGGAATTGCCTCGATATACGACGCGCCCATTGCGGGCGTCATGTTTGCCGTCGAAGTGTTGCTTGCCGAGACGGTGGTCAGCTATTTTGTCCCGTTGATCATAGCCGCCGTCGTCGGCGTACTTTGTTCGAAGATATATATCGGGGGACCCAGCATGTTCAACTTTGCCCTGAAACAGGATTTCAACTACCGGAACGTGCCGATGTATGTCCTGATGGGTGTCGGAGCGGGTTTCTTGTCGCTGTATTATGCGAAAGCCTTTCGCGGCGTCGATAAGAAGCTGCATGCATGGAAGACCGGACCCTATACCAAGGCGCTGGCCGGCGGCCTGATGCTGGCAGCCTTTTTCCTTCTTTTTGCCCCGTTATACGGGGAGGGTTACGAGAGCGCCCGGATGCTGGCCAACGATACTCCGAACCGCATCCTTCCAACAGCGGGCTGGCTGCATGGCATTGTCCCGCAGGACGTCCTGTTAGTCATCTTCACAGGTTGCATCCTTCTGTTGAAACCGATTACCGCGGCCATTACCATCGGATCGGGAGGGAATGGCGGCAATTTCGCCCCTTCGGTATTCGTTGGGGCATATTGGGGTTTCTTTTTTTCAAAGCTCACGAATGTCACCTGCTGGCCCTGGCTTCACCTGCCCGAGACCAATTTTACGCTGGTGGGCATGGCTGGACTGCTCAGCGGCGTAATGTATTGCCCGCTGACCGCCATCTTCCTGATCGCCGAGATCACCAATGGCTATGGACTGATCATCCCGCTGATGCTTGTATCGTGTATCGCCTATTTTATCGCGCGTACTTTCGAGCCCTACTATATGGAGACCAAACAGCTGGCGATGGACGGGCTGATATTCACGCATCGCCGGGAGGGCAATATCCTCTCCGCGTTGAGCCTTGAAAACCTGATCGAACGGGATCACCAAACACTGCGTCCGGAAGATGGGTTCGGCGATCTGATCGGCCATATCCGGGAAAGCGACAAACAAATATTCGCTATCATCGACGCCAAACATAAGCTGGCCGGTGTTATTACGCTGAACGACATCCGAGGGAAGATGTTCCAACCGGAACTGTATGACCAGCTATTGTTAAAGGAGATCATGCGACAGCCTGCAGCTGTCCTGCCGCTGGATAGCGCTATGACGCAGGTGATGCACGAATTCGATACGACGAAGGCCAGGTTTCTGCCGGTGGTGGATGAGGAACAGCGGTTCGTCGGATTTATTTCGAGGACAAGACTGTTTGAACAGTACCGGTCGAGAGTCGCGCAGCAGAAGGATATCTATGAGGATGAGTAAGCTCCCGACCTCTCAGGCTCTCCTGGCCCGACCTCGACGGCTCTCCTGAGCGTTGAGGCGGAACTATTTTCCGTTCAGTTCTTTCTTTATTCTCCTTACCCTGGCAACTGGCACGTCCACGAGCCTGGCGATCTTCGCGCTTGAGAATTCGGTATTGACAAGAAGGACGCGGACGGCTTTTTCCAGGCCCTTCTCTATGCCTTCCTCGTACTTTATCTCCGCCAATTGTTCGATGATACCCATAGTAGTCTTTTTTTGAAAAATCTTACTTGCCCGGTCCATAAAGATAAATAATTCACGCCAACTCATTAAGCGACCTGGGAAACTCTCCGGCCTTTAGGACTATAATTTGCATAGGTTTGGCATAAGATTTTTAGAGAAATAATTGTGACTCGCCCGCCACTAACGATCAGTCCCATGCTGGCCACACTGGTGGACAGCCCTCCGTCAGATGCAGGATGGATCTATGAGGTAAAATGGGACGGCTATCGGGCCATCGCCCGGTGTGACAAATCGGATGTCCGGCTGATCTCCCGGAACAATAAATCTTTCAACGATAAATTCTACCCGATCCGGGAAGCGCTTACCGCGCTGAAGCTTCGCGCGGTCCTTGACGGTGAGATTACCGTCCTGCAGCCAAATGGCGCTTCCAGTTTCAGCGCCCTGCAGGGTTGGCGGAGTGAGGCGGACGGCGACCTTGTCTATTATGTTTTCGACCTGCTATGGTTGGACGGAAAGGACCTGACGAGCCTCCCCCTATCGCGGCGGCGCGCTTTGCTGACTCGTCTCCTGCCTGCTGAAGGACCCATTCGGGAAAGCCATTCTTTCGACACTTCCGCCACCAAATTCCTTGCAACCGCGAAAAAGCTGGGTTTGGAAGGCATCATTGCCAAACGCGCCGACAGCCCGTACCGACCCGGTGACCGGGGGCGCGATTGGCTGAAGATCAAAGTGCAACGGCGTCAGGAGGTCGTTATCGGCGGGTATACGAAGAATGATGATTCCCCCAAACTGTTCAGCGCGCTGTTGATCGGCGTGTATGACAAGGACGGGCTGCATTATATCGGAAAGGTGGGCACGGGTTTTAATGAAACACTGCAGCGCGAGATGATGAAGAAATTCAAACCGCTGATTGTCTCCCGCTCTCCGTTTACGATCGTGCCCAACGTCAACGAGCCCTCGCGCTTCCGGCCGGATCCGCCCCATGCCGAAGCCTTCTGGCTCAAACCCCGGCTGGTATGCGAAGTTAGCTTCGCCGAGATGACACGCGACGGATCGATGCGGCATCCTTCTTTCGAGGGGCTGAGGGAAGATAAGGATCCGAAAGACGTGCATGCGGAATTGGCGAAGCCGGTAGCCGCGGCGACGCTGACGGAGAAGCCCCCTCGCACCAAGGCAGAGAAGCCCCCCCGCACCAACGGAAAGAAGCCCCCTCGCACCAACCTAAAGAAGGCCCCGGCGCCAGACAGAACGCACAAGACCGGCTCCGGCCGAACCTTAGAACTTCTCCGCCCCGCCGGATCCTCCGAACGCCGGACCCTTCTGAACCCAAAGGACCAGCGACAGGTCCGCGTCGTCAGCGG
>DASYSV010000453.1:0-4297 GCA_036010185.1 Puia sp. | reverse complement strand
ACCAACCATTCGATAGGAACCGCTTTGTTCTGGTGCTTGTCGTACCAGCTGTCGAAGAGCTGCAAGAATATCCATTGGGTCCATTTATAATAGCCCGGGTCCGAGGTGCGGAACGAGCGGTCCCAGTCGAAACAGAATCCGATGTTGTCCAGCTGGCTGCGGAAATTGTTGATATTGTCATCGGTGCTGACGGCCGGATGGATGCCATGGTCTATCGCGTATTGTTCAGCGGGAAGACCGAAGGCATCATAGCCCATGGGATGGAGGACGTTGAAGCCTTTGAGCCGTTTGTAACGGGAGAAGATATCGCTGGCGATATAGCCCAGGGGATGGCCCACATGGAGACCCGCTCCGCTGGGATAAGGGAACATGTCCAGCACATAATATTTGGGCTGGGAGGGGTCATTCGATACCTTGTAGACGCCGTTGGACGTCCACCACTCCTGCCATTTTTTTTCTATTTCGCCGAAATTGTATTCCATGCCTATGTTGGAAAAAAGTTAAAACCTTGTGTATTATCGTAATAATGCGGGCAACGAACCGTTAATAAACCCAATAATATTTGTCAAACCGGATCAAATCAGGTTTGGAGGGGTAACAAAAATACAAAATTGAGCCCTATTTTTGATCAATAAAACCGGCTTACTCATGGCGCAAATTGGAAAAGGTTCTGCCAAACGTTCGACTCCTTCATATTTCATGGCCATTGTGGGTGTTTCCCTGGTGCTGTTCCTGCTGGGGCTGCTGGGCTGGATCGTCATCAATGCCAATAAGGTAGGCGAGACATTCCGGGAGAACGTGGAAGTGCAGGTATACGTGCGGGAGAACATCTCACCGAAGGACAGCGCAGCCCTGGTTCAGTTGGTTGCGTCCAGGCCCTACGTTAAGGATTTTAAATATGTCACCAAGGATATGGCACGAAAAGAATTCGTGGGTACGGGAAATGACGATTTCATGTCCGTGCTGACACAGAATCCCCTTCCCGCCAGCGTAGATTTCCGGCTCAGAAGCGAATATGCCAATGCGGATTCACTCAACCGGATCGTCGCGGATTTCAGTGGCAATATTGCCGTCGATGAAGTGAAGTACAACAAGAAACTGGTGACCAATCTCAACGATACGATCCGTAAGGTAAGCCTCGTTTTGCTGATCGTGACGCTGGTGATCTCTATCGCCGTCATCGTCCTGATCGACAATACGATCCGGCTGGCCATGTTCAGCAACCGTTTCCTCATCAAGACAATGCAGATGGTGGGCGCCACCCGGTGGTTCATCGCCAAGCCCATGGACCTCCGCGCCATCGTCAATGGGGCAGTCAGCGGGCTGATCGCCATCGCAGCCATTATCGGTCTCATCTTCGTCGCAGAGGCGTGGATCCCCGAGGCGAAGGCGCTCCGGGACTATGTCTTACTGAGTGGGATGTTCTTCGTTATGATCCTGCTAGGCATCTGTATCTCCTTTATCAGTACGCATCGCAGCGTCGTGAAGTACCTAAAAATGAAACTTGACGACTTGTACTGATTGTGTATATTGCAGGCCCAATCATCTATTCATCTATGGCAACGACTAAAAAACCAGCCGCTTCGGCCACTGCCCCCGCCAAGGCTAAACCTGCGGCTACGCACCCGCAAACTCCGCTGTTCGGTAAGGAGAATTATCGCTGGATGCTGATCGGTCTCATCGCTGTCGCCCTGGGTCTGATCCTGATGGGCGGAGGGAAAAGCAAAGATCCCAATGTATTCAATCCCAAGGAGATATATAGCTTTACGCGGATAACGCTCGCCCCCATCCTGATCCTGGGCGGTTTTGTGATCGAGATCTTCGCCATTTTCCGCAAAGCCAGTAAGAGCGCTCAATAACCCGACATGACCATTACCCAGGCCATTATCCAGTCCGTAGTAGAAGGCCTGACGGAATTTCTTCCTATCTCCTCCACGGCGCACATGAAATTCGTGAACCCCATGATCGGGGTCGATCCCAACGACGACTTTTCAAAACTTTTCGACATCATCATCCAGCTGCCGGCTATCCTGGCGGTGGTGGTTTTATATTGGCGTAAATTCTTCGATTTTTCACGGATAAGCTTTTATGTCAAGCTTATCGTTGCCGTGATACCGGCGCTTATTTTCGGGGCATTGCTGGGGAAATATATCGATCGCGCGCTGGACAATCTCTATTTTATCGCCATAGTAATGGTTTCGGGGGGCATCATTCTTCTATTCGTGGACAAATGGTTCACCCGGCCGATCATCGATGACGAGCAAAAAGTGACCAATGGCATCGCCTTTAAGATCGGCTGTTTCCAGGTGCTGTCGATCCTTTTTCCCGGATTGAGCCGCAGCGCGGCTACCATCGTCGGGGGTATGACCCAAAAGCTGACCCGGAAGGCCGCCGCGGAATTTTCCTTTTTCCTGGCAGTGCCTACCATGATAGCCGCAACGGCAAAAAAGCTGTGGGACGCGCATAAGGAGCATCCCGATCTGCTTAACCGCGAACATGCCACGACGCTTGCGCTAAGCAGTATCGTGACATTCATGGTCGCCATCATCGTCATCCGGTTCTTTATCGGGGCCATCAAAAAATACGGGTTCAAACCCTGGGGAGTGTACCGTATCGTAGCCGGCGGCGTCATGCTGTTCCTTTTGTGGAGGGGTATGTTATGACCGGGCGGGGGCCTGAAGCCGAGGGGCGTCCCTTGACAGGGATATTTGTCCAAACGGCCCCCAAAAAAGTGATCAGAGGCTGGGCCATGTATGACTGGGCCAATTCAGTATACAATCTCGTTATCACGACGACCTTTTTTCCGATCTATTTTATCGAATCCACACGTCACCAGTTCAAGAGCGACGTGATCCCATTTCTCGGGATGCATATCAGCAATAGCGCGCTGTACAGCTATGCACTGGCGGCGGCCTACCTGCTTATCGCCCTGCTCTACCCCATCCTCACCTCCATTGCCGATACACGCGGGAATAAGAAGAGTTTCATGCGATTTTTTTGCTACATGGGAGCGCTGGGGTGCAGCCTGCTGTATTTTTTCGACGGAGCGAACCTGGGGCTCGGCATCGTTTGTTTCATGCTGGCTTCGATGGGCTTCGTGGGAAGCCTCGTTTTCTACAATGCCTACCTGCCGGAGATAGCAGCGCCATTGGACCAGGACAGGGTCAGCGCCAAGGGTTTCACTTTCGGTTACATCGGCAGTGTGATCCTGCAGGTGATCGGGTTTGCCGTGGTGCTACTGACGCAGGATAAGGATGCGTTCATCGGACCGCGGATCACCTTCCTGCTGGTCGGCATCTGGTGGGCGGGATTCGCGCAGATCACCTTTTCGGTGCTGCCGAAATCTCCGGTTACGGCGACGGTCACCCGGACCAATGTTCTCCGAACGGGTTTCCGCGAAGTGGCGAAGGTATTTGCCGAAGTAAAGAAAATGGCGGTGCTGAAGCGTTATCTGAGGGCCTTCTTTTTTTATAGCATGGGGGTTCAGACGGTGATGTCGGCGGCAACGCTGTTCGGGGACAAGCTCCTGAGACTGGACGCAACGAAACTGATCATCACCATCGTGCTGATCCAGCTGGTTGCCATTGCCGGCGCCACATGGATGAGCAGGCTCTCTTCGCGTTATGGCAATATCCGCGTCCTGATGGGTGTCGTCGTCTTCTGGGTGATGATCTGCGTATCCGCCTATATTACCGCCGGCTGGGCGGAGGGTCTGAAGGGTTTTCACGACCGGATAGACGATCTGAAGCAGGAAAAGGAGGAGCTGGTGTCTAAACGATCGCAGCTGCCCGGCGATGAATTCGACCGTAAAGACGCCAGCCTGGAAGCGGAGCTGTCGCATGCCGAGCTGGAACTCGAGCCACATCAGCAGCCGATCGAATATTCTTTCTATGTACTGGCCCTTGGCGTCGGTCTGGTCATGGGGGGCATCCAATCGCTGAGCCGGAGCACCTATTCCAAACTGATGCCGGACACGAAGGATACGGCTTCCTATTTCAGCTATTATGACCTGACCGAAAAGATCGCCATCGTCGTCGGCATGTTCAGCTTCGGGCTTATCGAAGAGGTGACGGGGAGCATGAAGAATTCGATCATTTTTTTGATCGTTTTCTTTGTGATCGGGTTTATGTGGCTGTACGGAGCCTTGTTGAAACAGCGGGTGAGTACCGCCGCAGCGGTGTGAGCCGCCAGGGCCTCCGCGCGGTAGGCGACACGAATTATAGTGTATGCAACTTTATACGATCAATACCGGCTTTTTTAAATTGGACGGCGGCGCCATGTTCGGCGTGGTTCCCAA
>DASYSV010000124.1:0-11256 GCA_036010185.1 Puia sp. | reverse complement strand
TGGTCGAGCTGCCCACGGGCCGCATGAAAACGCGTGAAGGTACGGTCGTCGATGCCGACGACCTGCTGGATGAAATGATCGCCGAGGCGACCCGTAAGACAAAAGAGCTCGGCAAGACCGAAGACTTTTCGGCCGATGAGTTGGAAGTTCTGTATGCCACCATCGGCCTTGGCGGTCTTAAATTCTTTTTATTACGCGTGGACCCGAAGAAACGGATGGTCTTCAACCCGGAGGAATCGATCGATCTGCATGGATACACGGCCACCTTTATTCAATACGCTTATGCGCGTATCCGGAGCATCCTCCGAAAGGCAGGCACCCCCGCGGCTGCAACCGCATCATCTAATGACAACCTGTTACCACTGGAAAAAGCGTTGACGGTGGTGCTGGAGAAATTCCCGACGGTGCTGGAACAAGCCTGCGCCGAAATGAACCCCTCGGTCGTGGCCTCTTATGCGTTCGAACTGGCAAAAACCTTCAACTCCTTCTATGCGGAACATAGCGTCGCGGGCGCGGAAACCCCCGAAAAACAAGCGCTGCGTCTGCAGCTTTGCCGGCTGACGGCTACCGTCCTGCGCAATGCCATGAATGTACTCGGTATTCGCGTACCGGACCGAATGTGAAGTGATCATTTCAACACCACTGCCCCCAACGGCGGGAGATGCACGTTGAGCTCAAACCATCCCTCATCTTTCGTCGGCGTCACCGGTATCGAAGGATTATTGGTATCCCCCGTGCCCCAGTATTTGCGGTCGTCGCTGTTGAATATTTCTTTCCAGGCCGACTTCCCATGCGTATACACCTTCCAGTTCCGGCGCACCACCGGGGTAAAATTCAGGATCACCAGCACATCTCCCTGCGGGTCGCGACCTTTACGCCTGTAGACGGCCACGCTTTCATCCCGGTGACGAAGATCCACCCACTCGAAACCATAGACGGTGAATTGATTTTCATACATCGCCGGTTCATTCCGCAGCAATCCATTCAGATCGCGTACGCAATCCCGCAGCAGCCTGTGCGAGTCGTGTTGCAGCAGTTGCCAGGGCAGTTCGGTCTTGTAATTCCATTCAGTAGTCGCACCGAATTCATTTCCCATGAAAAGAAGCTTCCCGCCCGGATGAGTGAACATATAGGTATATAGGAGTCTGAGATTCGCGAATCTCTGCCAGTCGTCGCCCGGCATTTTATAGATCATCGGAGATTTACCGTGTACCACTTCATCATGACTCAGCGGCAGCATGAAGTTTTCGTCATAGTAATACATCAGGCTGAACGTGAACTTATCCAGGTGATCACGGCGGAAGACCGGGTCCATCTTAAAAAAATCCAGGGTATCATGCATCCAGCCCATCATCCACTTCATACCGAACCCCAGTCCCCCCGCAAAGGTCGGACGGCTCACGCCCGGCCAGTCGGTCGCCTCCTCGGCGATGGTCTGGACATCGGGGAAGTCGCGGAAGATCGTTGCGTTAAGATCTTTAATGAACGCGATCGCTTCGAGATTCCCGTCGCCACCGTATTCATTGGGTTCCCACGCCCCCTCCTGACGGGAATAATTCAGCTTCAGCATCGAGCTGACGGCGTCCACTCTGATTCCGTCAGTGTGATACTTATCGAGCCAGTACCGGGCATTGCTGATCAGGAAGGATTTCACCTCTCCCCTTCTGTAGTTGAAGACATAGCTGTTCCAGTCGGGATGGAAACCCTTCCGCATATCCGCATATTCGTAGGTGTTAGCCCCGTCGAAAAGATAAAGCCCGTGATAGTCATAAGGAAAATGAGAAGGCACCCAATCCAGGATCACGCCGATATTTTCGCGGTGAAAGGCTTCTACCAGCGCCATGAAGCCCTGCGGATCGCCGAAACGTGAAGTTGGCGCATAGTATCCCGTCCCCTGGTAGCCCCAGCTGCCGTCGAAGGGATGCTCCATGACGGGCATCAGCTCCACATGCGTAAAGCCCATCTGTTTCACGTAGGGTACGAGCAGCTCGCGGATCTGATCGTAAGTATTGTAACGTTCCTCATCGAAAGGATCGGGCCGCATCCAGCTGGCCAAATGCACTTCATAGATGCTCCAGGGCGCGTTCAGCGAGTTGCGCGCCGCACGCTTTTGCATCCAGTCGGTATCTTTCCAGTCATAGTCCAGCTCCCAGGTAATGGAGGCAGTCATGGGCCGCATTTCCCAGAACCAGGAATAAGGATCGCCCTTGTCCAGCGTCCCGCCGTTGTATCCGCGGATATGATATTTATAAGCCTCGCCCTTCGGCACGCCCGGTATGAAACCTTCCCAGATGCCCGAACGTTCGAGCCGCACGAACAGCGGATGTTGATCCGGCTGCCAGTTATTGAAGTTGCCGATAACGGATATCGCGGTGGCGTTTGGCGCCCATACGGCGAAATAATAACCTTCGGTCCCGAGCACCGTCACACGATGGCTGCCGAACAACTGGTAGAGGCGGTAATGCGTACCTGCCTGGAAATTTCGGATATCCTCGTCCGTGAATAAGGAGTAGTTCCAAACCGGTTTCGTCGAATCCACGAAATGCACCTCTTCGTATCGCTGATGTGTCGAAGTTTCCATTTTCGTCTCTTTAACGTAAATTTAAGCTTTAGGCGTTGTATATCCATCCATTTGCACCTAATTTCAATTCGCTAATTGCTCCGATCCATGCCTAAACCGACCTTTCTCTTATCCTGCTGTCTGCTTCTCTCCGTGTCGCTTCTGGCACAATCTTCGCATATCACCGGGTCCGTCGCCGATACGCTCGAGAAAAAACCGTTGGTCAACGCCTCCATCCTTTTACTGCGCCCCGCCGATTCGATCCTCGTTCGTCATACCCGCAGCGATGCGGCCGGTCATTTCAAGCTGCAGGGCGTCCCCGCCGGACACTATCTCCTGCTCGTCACCTATCCAAAATATGCCGACTATGTGGATGAAGTGGAGGTGAAGGATTCGGGCGAACTAGGGCTGCCGCCCGTCCCGATGGTGCTGAAGAGCACGCTGCTGGAATCCGTAGTGGTCAAAGGCGTGGGAGCTGTACGCATCAAGGGGGATACAACCGAATTCAATGCCGACAGTTTTCGCACAGAAGCAGGCGCCAACGTCGAAGACCTGCTCCGGAAGCTGCCCGGTATACAGGTCGATCGCGACGGCAAGATCACCGCGCAGGGTGAGTCGGTGAAGAAAATACTGGTCGATGGCGAGGAATTCTTCGGTGACGATCCCACTCTCGTCACACAGAACCTCCGGGCGGACATGATCGACAAGGTGCAGGTCTTCGATAAAAAAAGCGATCAGGCCGTCTTTACCGGCATCGACGACGGTCAGCGCGAAAAGACCATCAATCTGAAGCTGAAGGACAGCAAGAAGAACGGCTATTTCGGCCGGGCGACCGCCAGCGCCGGCACCGACGGATATTATGACGAAGAGCTCATGGCTAACTATTTCCGCCGAAAAGAAAAGCTCGCTGTTTACGGCATCATTTCCAATACCGGTAAAACCGGTCTCAACTGGAACGAAAGGGACAATTACGGACAGAGCATACTCGGAATGGCGGATGTGGATGCTTCTACGGGTGCGATCAGTATCGAGTATAACGGCGACGATCTCGACAGCTGGTCGGGACAATACCAGGGACAAGGCTTCCCCGCGGTAAAAACGGGTGGACTGCATTACAACAACAAATGGAACGACGACAACCAATCCATCAACGGGAATTATAAGTATATGGATCTCAGCGTAACGGGCAACAGCAATACCAATTCGCAATATATCCTGCCCGATACGGTCTATTACAACAGCCAGCGCCAGTTGTTCAACAATCAGATCACCCGGCAGACCTTGGACGGTACTTACGAGACAAAATTCGATTCCACGACGTCGCTCAAGATCATGGCCAACGGGGGCACGGATCATAAGACCACTTTCAGCGGGTATAACTCGGTCTATCTGGCCAGCGACAGCAGCCTGGTCAATTCCAACGACCGGACCACCACGACCACCGGTGATAACCGTGTCCTCAACGGTAACCTGCTTTTCCGCAAGCGATTCGCAAAAGCCGGGCGGACCTTCTCGCTCAATGCGCGGGAGAATTACACAGACAATACGTCGTCGGGATATCTCAATTCCGAGACCAAACTCTATAGCGGAGGTAGCCCTTACTCGGACAGCGTGATCGACCAGTTCAAGGATTATCATACCACCAAGCTGCTGATCGATTCCAGGGCTGTCTATACCGAACCGCTCTCGAAGACCTCTTTCCTGATGGCCAATTACGGTGTGGAGATCGACAACAACCGTTCCAACCGCGATTCTTACAACAAGGCGCTGGGCGGTAAATATTCCCTGCTGGACTCGCTGTACAGTAACGACTACCAGTACAATGTCCTGACCCAGCGGACGGGGCTGGCGTACCGTTATACCGGGAAGAAGCTGAAGGTCTCTGCGGGCTCCGATATCGGTATTTCGCGTTTTGACCAGCGCGATCTGCATGCCGATACGGTATCCACCCGCCGGTTCGTCAACTGGTTTCCCACTGCCACCGTTTCCTACGCCTTTAGCGCCATGCGGCGGCTCAGCCTGCAATACAACGGCAGCACCTCACAGCCTTCGGTCACGCAGATACAACCCATCGTCACCAATGAAGACCCTTTGAACATCTATATCGGCAACCCGGCGCTGAAACCCAAGTTTGACAATCGGATCAGCCTGTACTTCGACGATTACAAGGTTTTGACCGACCGCGGCATCTGGGCCAATATCTGGTCCGACTTTACTTCCAATGCCATCAGTAGCAGCGTCAATGTCGATTCCGCCGGCCGCAGCGTCCATCAATACGTCAATGTAAAGGGCATCTGGACCATGAATGGATATCTGCAGTATTCGCTCAAATGGAAAAAACCCGATATCCGGTTCAACATCCATATCAACACCAACCAGAGCAACAATTCCAGTATCGTCAACGGTCTGACGAACGACACCCGCAGCGGGACGATGTCGATGGGTACGGGCATCTATAAATCAAAGGAAAAGAAATATCTTGTAGGCATCGATCTCAGCGCCAGCTATACCAGCAGCAGCTCGAGCATAAATACCGGCATCGTCACGCAATACTGGACCTGGCAGATCCAGCCCAACGCCGATCTCTTTCTTCCGCTGAAATTCCAGATCCATGCCGATGCCGATATCAATCTGCGTCAGAAAACGCCGACCTTCCAGACCAATAACAATGTGGTGCTCATCAATGCGTGGCTCGGTAAGAAGCTGCTTGCGCGCGATGCCCTGCTCATTAAAGTGTCCGTCAACGATCTGCTCGATCAGAACATCGGATTCAACCGTACCGTCAACAGTAATTTTATCACCCAGAACACCTATAGCACGATCAGGCGGTTCGCCATGCTGTCGGTCGTATGGAATTTCACGAAGGCGGGAACGACGGCGCCAAAATCCTCGATCGAAATAAATTAAATAAGACAAAATGAAAAAGCCCGGATGGCCCTCATTCATTGCCCTGCTTCTTCTCGCCGTCGCCCGGCCGGCGGCTGCGCAGAATGCCATTTTCCTGTCCTCGGGCAAGATCGAGTTCGAGCGGAAGGTCAATGTCTTCGCACAGATTGGCAATGCGGACGACCAATGGACGGAGCTGCAGAGGAAAATGTCCAACCATTTCAAGACTTCCTATTTCGATCTCGTTTTCACGCCTGAAAAAAGCCTCTACAAACCCGGGAGGGAATCGGGTGATAAGGATAACTTTTTCTTCGTTCAAACCCCTGCGCAGGACAATACCGTGTGGTCCGATCTCGCTCATGACAGGTCCGTCAGTACAAAAAATGTCTTCGAGCAGACCTTTCTTGTACAGGATAGTCTCCGGCATATCCGGTGGAAGATCACCGATGAAACGCGGACGATCGCCGGTTTCAATTGCCGGCGCGCCAATGCCATCATCATGGATTCTATCTATGTGGTCGCCTTCTATACCGACGAGATCATAACGACCGGCGGGCCGGAGTCTTTCAGCGGTCTTCCGGGCATGATCCTCGGCGTCTCGCTGCCCCACCAGCATGTCAGTTGGTTTGCGACAAAGGTAGAGGCCATCCCGATCTCCGAATCGCAGGTCGCCGCCCCGGTAAAAGGGAAAAAGGTCGATAATACCGCATTGAAAGAGACGGTTCGCGGCAGTCTGAAAGATTGGGGTAAGACCGGTCAGCAATACATGGAAGCGATCTTACTGTAGGATCTGCGCGCGGACGGTTCGTCTATTGTAGTTCCAGCACCCACATCGTCCGGCCGGGTAGCTGTGCGGGTTGAGCCAAGGGATGTCGTTCACCCGTGAGAACGTCGGTCCCCTGTGAAAAGCCGTGCGTCCGTTCGGAAAAGCGGCTGAAATCGAGGGTTACCGGCCGGTTGCCCGTATTCATTGCGCAAAGCACGGTCTGCCGGTCATCGTACCGGAAATAGACATACAGCGTTTTTTCCGGGATATACTGCATCATTTTACCAGTGCGTAACGCCGTCGAATGCAGCCGGAACTGTCCCAGGGTCCGGACGAGATGCCGGATCGCTTTCTCGTCATCCGAGAGCCCTTCTCCTGTGAACGCGTTCTTCCTGTCCCCCGCCCAGCCGCCCGGGAAATCGAGACGGACCCAACCGTCGGGGTTGTCGATCCCTTTCATGCAAATCTCGGTGCCATAATACAGTTGAGGGATGCCGCGCTCCGTCAGCAGCCATTCGATCCCCATCTTCTGGGCGGCTACGTCTTCGTCGTTCTGCGAGAACCAGCGGGTCATGTCATGGTTGTCGAGCAGGAGGACATTACGGGTAGGGTCCTGGTAAAGAAAGTCGTTGCTGAGGGTATTGTAGAGCGATCCGATTCCCGTATCCCAGCTGCCGGTGGTGTCTTTTATTGCAGGCTGAATACCGGAGAACAACAATTGAAAATCGACGGCGCCCATGAGGTTGCTTTTGAACGGGACATTCAGGTTGTTGCGCACAAAATAAGCTTCGTTGGCCGTGCCATGTACCCAGGTCTCTCCGAACATGGTGATATGCGGGTACTCGGCGATCAGTGCCGAATTGCACTTGTTCATGAACGGCAGACTGCAATAGATATAGGTGTCGATACGCCAGCCATCGACGCCGAAGGTCTCGACGGACCAGATGGCGTGTTCGATCAGGAATTCCGCGACATCGGGATTGTCCTGGTTGAGGTCCGGCATCTCGTGTGTGAACCAGCCGTCGCTCTCGCGCTTTTTGTCGATCGCGCTTCCATGTGGGTCGAACAATGGCTGGTCCCGGAAATTGGACTGGGTGTAATGCGGCCATTGGTGAAGCCAGGATTTCTCGGGCAGGTCCTGGACGAACCAGTTATACAGACCGACGTGGTTATAGACGGCATCCTGGATCAGCTTCATACCCCTCCTGTGCAACGAGTCGGAGAGCCTTCGATACATCGCCGCGCCGCCAAGCCGGGGTTCGATGCTATAGTGGTCGGTAAAGGCATACCCGTGCTCGGTGCGATTGGGCATGTCGTTCTCGATGACCGGCGTCATCCAAAGTGCGGTGACGCCGAGGGACTGGAGATAATCGAGGTGGTTGAGAATACCCTGGAAATCGCCGCCGTGTCTTAAAAAGATAGAGTCGCGATCGAGTGACTGGTCGCGCATGCCCGGGACGCGGTCGTTGGAGGGGTCGCCGTTGCTGAACCGGTCGGGCATAAGGAGGTAAATGAAGTCTTTTGACGTGACACCCTGCGCGTATTCGGTGCCGTTACCCGACCGGCGGGCGTACAGCGGGAAGTCGATCTCCCGGTCGTTTTGCAGGATGATCTTTACCGTCCCCGGTTTGGTGTCGGGGCCGATCTTCAGATGGAGAAAAAGATAATGCGGGTTGGCCGTATGATGCCAATCGACGACGCTCACGCCGGGATAGCGGACGGTGACGGTCTTCGCCTCCCCCACCCCTTCGCCCCGAATCATGACCTGGATCGTGGAAAGTTTCATTCCGACCCACCAGTTGGTCGGATATACCTTTGTCGAAAGCTGAGCAGTCGCCGTCAGGCAGAGCAAGCAGGCAGCGAAGAATACGGAGAGTCGTTGCATAATCATGGATTTGAGGAAGAGGCTACCCTTTCAGCATAGAAACCGGCTTTTTCCTGTTGCATACGTATCGCACCGCCGTCATAAACGAACAGGACGGAGACGGCCGCGGCGATGAGACAGAAGCCGGCCAAAACGATGGAATAGATCGGTTGGCCGCCATAGATATGTTTTTCGATCCATCCCCCGAAAAGACCATTGACAATCTGTGGAAGCGTGATAAAGAAATTGAAGATGCCCATATAGATCCCCATCTTTCCGGCGGGGATACAGCCGCTGAGGATGACATAAGGCATGGCGAGGATGCTGGCCCAGGCCAGACCTACCCCGATCATGGAGCCATAGAGCCCCCATTGCCCATGGACAAAAAAGATCGAGATAAGGCCGATCCCGCCGGCAAAAAGCGAAATGGCATGGGTCATCTTACGACCAAGTCTTCTCGCCATCGGCGTCAGACACAACGCGTATATGGCGCCCACGCCATTGTAGATGCCGAAGGCGTTGCCGACGATATTGCCCGCATCATTCCCCGCCTTTGTATGTTCATAGCCCCCAGCCAGACCGTAGACATGGGTAGCCACGGCAGGGAAGGCGAATACCCACATGCTGAACATCGCAAACCAGCTGAAGAATTGTACGAGCCCCAATTGACGCATGGTCCGGGGCATTTTGCGAAAATCCCGGATGATCTCTCCAAGACCGGCCTTATTCCCGGTCGTATCCGCGTGCCCATGATACCGTGCATATTCGTCCGGAGGATATTCTTTGGAAAAAAGGACGGTCACGAGAATAGCGACGATAAAAATGGTGGAACCGATGTAATAGGAATATTTGATATTGTCCGCGACGCCATTTTGGCCCGACACCTGGCTGAAACCGAGCCAGGTGAGGATGCTGGTCATATAGGAGCCGACCACCGCGCCGATACCGATAAGACAGGCCTGGATCGCAAAACCCTTTGCCCGTTGGCGATCCGGCAGATTGTCCGCTACCAGCGCCCGGAAAGGCTCCATCGCCACATTGAACGAAGCGTCCATGACCATCACGAAGCCCGCGCCGATCCAAAGAGCCGGCACAATTCCCGCCATGCTGCCGGAGTTGGGAAGCAGGATCAGGGCCAGCGCGGAGAGAAGCGCGCCGGTAAGGAAATAAGGTTTACGGCGTCCCAGCCGGTTCCAGGTGCGGTCGCTATAATGGCCGATCAGCGGTTGAACGATCATTCCCATGATCGGCGCCACCAACCAAAAGGCGGGCAGTTGATCGACATCGGCCCCGAAGGATTGGAGGATGCGGCTGGTATTGGCGTTCTGCAGGGCAAAACCGCACTGGATCCCCAGGAAGCCAAAGCTCATGGAAATGATCTGCCTGTTGGTCAGCAGGGGCTTTTGAACGCCTGTCGTCCCACCGCCGACGGAGGATGGTTGGTTGGCCATATTGAAATGATGTTAGATCACGAACCCATTGGGAAGCACCGCGCCCTTCTTGATCACCACCACTCCTTCCTTCACCGTGTACAGCGAATGATCGGAATTTTCGAGATGATGACCGCCGTTGATCCGAACGTCGTCCCCGATACGGCAGTTCTTATCCACGATGGCGTTGCGGATATAACAGCGATGGCCGATGCCTACCGTCGGCAGACCGTGCGCACGGGCGAGCTCTATCTCTTCGATCGTTTCATAGTAATCGACCCCCATCAGATAGCTGCTGACGATGGTGGTACCCGTCCCGATGCGGGTCCGGATACCGATCACGCTGTTCTCGATACGAGAGGCATTGATGATACATCCTTCGGCGATGATGGTCTTTTCGAGGGTGGTCCCGCTGATCTTCGCGGGCGGCAGCATGCGCGCGCGGGTATAGATGGATTTTTCGTTGTCGAAGAGATTGAAATCCGGAATATCCTTGGTCAGACCCAGATTGGCCTCGAAAAATGAGGGGATATTCCCGATATCGGTCCAGTAACCATCATATTGATAGCTGACGACCTTGTACTTTTCGAGCGATTGCGGGATGATCTCTTTTCCGAAATCCGTGGATTCGGCAAATTCATTCTGAAGCAGATCGGACAGCAGCTGGCGGTTGAAGATATAGATGCCCATCGACGCCAGGTAGTTGCGGCCGACGGCGCGCATGGCATCGCCCGTATCGCTTACCCAGGGCGGAAGCATATCCTTCTTGGGTTTTTCCGTAAAGGAGGTGATAAAGCCGTTCCCATCCATTTTCATGATCCCGAAATCGGATGCATCCCGGTCATTCACCGGGATGGTGGCAATAGAGATATCCGCACCGGCCTTTTTATGGTTTTCCAGCATCTCCATGAAATCCATCTGGTACAACTGATCACCCGACAGTATGAGAACGTATTGGCTGTCGAAGGGCCCAAGATGCCGGAGACATTGCCGGACGGCGTCGGCGGTACCCTGGTACCAGGTCGGGTTATCCGGCGTTTGCTCCGCCGCGAGGATGTCCACGAAGGCCGAGCTGAAGGCGCTGAAATGATAGGTATTCTTGATATGGCGGTTCAGGGACGCCGAATTGAACTGGGTCAGTACGAACATTCGTGAGATACCCGAATTCAGACAGTTGGAGATAGGGATGTCTACCAGCCGGTACTTCCCTGCGATCGGAACGGCCGGTTTCGAGCGGCTTGCTGTGAGAGGATACAGGCGTGTTCCGGCTCCCCCTCCCAATATTACGGACAAAACTTCTTTTGACATATAGGAAACATTTAAAGTAAGACTCCTCTAGCGCATGCTTTCATAAAGAGCGATATAAGTGCTGACACTCGACTCCCAGCTGTAATCCAGCTGCATCATGTGTTGTCTGATCTCCTTCAGCATCCCGGGCTGCTGGAACAGCTCGACACTTCGCCAGATGCCATGGGTCATGTCCTGGACCGACGCGTGGAGGAACCGGATGCCATAACCTCCTCTGTCCCCATAATCAATGACCGTATCGTGAAGACCTCCCGTATTGCGAACTACAGGAACTGTGCCATACCGTAGGGCATAAAGCTGATTAAGACCGCAAGGCTCTACACGGGAGGGCATCAGAATGAAGTCCGCCCCCGCGTACAGCAGGTGACTGAGCCCTTCATCATAGCCGATATAAGTATTGTAGTCGCCCCTGGACAGGTCCCGTATGTGCTGCAGCCTTCCT
>DASYSV010000113.1:0-3729 GCA_036010185.1 Puia sp. | reverse complement strand
GGTACAGGTCGCCGGGTGGCGGCAGCTCGCCGGCCGTTGCGGAGGACGGGAGGGCATCCTGGTGTTCGGGTGCGGGCAAACCTTCTTCGGGAGTCATGTCAGGTGTCATGCGTGATGATTTTGAATGGAAATGGAGGTGTCGGCTTCTTTCTTCGACAGCCACTCGATCAGCAGACCCATCGATGCCGTCAGGTATATTAAGCAGCAGGGGATCCACATGATCATCCCGCCGGTCTGCTGATCGCTGAGGCTTATCCCGCGGTAGACGCCGGGTCGCGCAAACGTGATCAGGAGTCCGAGCAGCGAACAGCAGATACATGCCGAAGCCAGGTACGCGACGCCTCTCAACGGGGACAGCCGGAAGGAATGACAGGGAGTGATCACAGGCCACCAGAAGATGAAACCGGCTATAAGCAGGCTCAGGTCATTCAGCAGTGGAAAGACCCTGTCTGCGATGATCAAAGGTCGCGAAAATGGCGCGATCGAAGACAGGTGAGAGAATAATGCGGGAGCAAGCGGAGCACAAGAGATAGTGTCCGCCCCCGGAGTGATAGAGTTATACCAGCCCGGGACATGCCATATCCACATGACGGCGACACCCGTGAGCCAGGCTGCGAAAGGCAAGCGGTTAGTCAGTCGGGACATAGCCGTCAATTGTTTTTTGGCGAAACCGGCCGGTGAGATTGCCAGCGCCATTAAGGGAGCTGCCAGCAGCATCAGCGAGGTATGCCGCAGCATATGCGAGCTGAACGGCGAATTGGCATCCAGCGCGGGCAGCGGTATTCCCAGACAGATCGCAAGTACCAGGATGCCGAGAAGTAAGGATAGTATACGCATAGCAGACGGGTTGATCAGATATTCGTGAATTGAGGTAATACGTAAACGACGGTAAATACGAAGATCCAAACGATATCCACAAAATGCCAGTACATGGCGACAGTGCCGATAGCGCTTTTCGAATCCCGCAGAAATGCCAGCGCCAGGACGATCGAAAGGATGAGGAGACCCACCAGCACATGCAGCCCATGAAACCCGGTGAGTGTAAAAAAGCTGGCTCCGAAGACACTTCCATTGAGGGTCACATTTTCCCGGATCAGACTTATGTATTCGTGGCCCTGGCCGGCGAGGAAAATGGCCCCGAGAACGATCGTAACGATCAGCCAAGTCTTGAGCACGACCGGTTTTCCTCTTGCATATCCTCTTTCCGCGGCATGAAGGGTGAAGCTGCTTGCGATGAGCACCGCCGTAAAAATTCCGGCCGTCCTGATATCCAGCCGGCTTAGCTCGTGCGGCTCGAAGCCGGTGTTGTACGCCATGTAGACGAAGGCCATGATGAGACACAGGAAAAAAAAGGCTTCGGTGAAAATGACCGCCTGCATCATGGTAGTATCTTCGGATTGTGTCATGATTCGCTGTTTTGTTGTTCCGGATCCGCGGCACGGCGGGATTGTTTCATGTCCCACCAGGCCCGGCGGCTGGTCACCGGCGGCAGGTCCTCAAAATTCTTCAGCGGCGGCGGCGAAGTACGTGTCGCCCATTCCAGCGTATACGCATCCCAGGGGTCCGGACCGGAAGGCCGGCCATGACGTCCGCATTTCCAGATCAGACAGACGAGCAGCAGCCCCGCTATGCCCATGATCATCGCTCCGACGGTGGAGATGAAATTCAGCGTCCCGTACCATGGAAGCCGGGGATAGGTATATACCCTTCTGGGCATACCGAGGATCCCAAGCACATGCTGGATCAGAAAGGTGAGGTTGAAGCCGATGGTCCAAAGCCAGAAGAACCATTTTCCCCCTCTTTCATCGATAAGACGGCCGGTCATCTTCGGGAACCAGTAGAACAACGCCGCCAGCAGACCCGAGACGGTGCCGCCGATCAACACATAATGGAAATGAGCCACCACATAATAGGTGTCGGTCAACTGCCAGTCGATAGGAAAGATCGCGAATGCAATGCCGGTGAGTCCCCCGATCGTAAATTCGATCAGGAAGGCGATGGCAAAAAGCATCGAAGTGGTGAACCTGATCTTGCCCCCATACATCGTTCCCAGCCAATTGAAGATCTTGACGCCGGTGGGTATCCCGATCAGCATGCTGCCGGCGGAAAAAAAGTTATTGAGGGTATTGCCCATTCCGACCGCGAACATATGATGCGCCCATACGCCGAATGAAAGCAACGCGATCGCTACGCTGGAAGCCGCAACAAAGGGATAGCCGAAGATCTTTTTCCGGGAGAATACCTGGAAGACCTCGGACAACATGCCGAAGGCTGGAAGGATCACGATATAGACCTCGGGATGTCCGAAGATCCAGAAGAGATGCTGCCACAACAGGGCCGACCCGCCACTCGTCGGATTGAAGAAATGCGCATTGAGCTGGCGGTCGAGAAGCAGCATGGCCAATGCGGCATTCAGCGACGGAAAAGCGGCCAGCAGCAGAAAAGAGTTGACGAAGACCATCCATACGAACAACGGCAGCTTGTTCAGCCGCATCCCCGGTATCCGGTAGTGCAGCACGGTGACGATGATGTTGACGGAAGTAACGACGCTCCCGATGCCCGAGACAAGAAGACCCATACAGTAATAGTCGACTCCGGAATGGAACGAATAGTTGCGCTCGCTGAGCGGAGCATAATTGAACCACCCCGCATCTGGGGCGCCGCCGGCGAGATAGCTGAAATAGAGCAGCAGACCGCCGAAAAGGGTCATCCAAAAACCAAATGCGTTCAACCGCGGAAAGGCCATTTCATTCGCTCCGATCATGAGCGGGATAAAATAAACGGCAAAACCGAATATCGCAGGCATGGCCACGAAAAAGATCATCGTCGTGCCATGCATGGTGAAGAACTGGTTGAACGTTTCGGGCGGCAGGAAATGATTCATCGGTACGGCGAGCTGGATGCGCATGAGCAGGACCAGCACACCGCCGACAACCAGGAAGAACAGGGACATGACCATATACATGATGCCGATGATCTTATGATCCACCGCACTGAGCCATTGCAACAGGCCCTGATCGGTCTCTACGCCGAGACCCGGAAATGGCGACGCAGGATCGGGTATTTTAATGGTTGTCCCCATATTGTATTGTCAGATTGACCGATTTATTTCAATTGTTCGAGATAGTGGGCAAGGGCACGGATAGAATCTTTCGCGAACAGGAATTCAGGCATATAGGCTCCATGTTTGATCTCCTGCGGATGTTCGATCCATTCGGTAAGATTTTTCTCGCTTGTCTCCAGCATTCCCGTCAGGATGGTGGACCTGCTGCCGACGTGCGTCAGATCGGGACCGGCCGTACCCGCGGCGGATGTGCCGTTGATACGATGACAATTGGCGCAGGACTTGACCTCGAATAGATCCTTCCCTTGCCGGGCGAGATCATCCCGCGGAGGCGAAGCGGCTACTGCATTCGAATCCAGCCAGCGGTTGAAGTCCAGCGAATCCTGCGCAACGACCCGTATCCGCATCCAGGCATGTTGCTCGCCGCAAAATTCGCTGCAGGTGCCGATATAATCGCCTGGTTTGTGGATGTTCAGCCAGAGATAATTCTTGACTCCGGGAACGAGGTCCATTTTATTCCCTAATTGCGGTACCCACCAGTCATGGACCACATCGGCGCTCCTCATTTCCATTACCAGTTGCCGGCCGACGGGAAGATGGACCTCATTGGCAGTGGTGACATGTTTGCCGGGATAATTCACCTCCCACCAGAACTGGTGGCCGGT
>DASYSV010000092.1:0-6828 GCA_036010185.1 Puia sp. | reverse complement strand
ATCAAGGAGATACCGGAAGACTTTTATGTGAACTATTTTTTACTGGTGGATAAGGAGATATTGAAAGACGAGACGCGGCGGCGGGAGATCTACACGAATCTCGAGATGATCCATCCGACGGATACGGAAAAAGAGATTGTGTTCTTTTCGGGATTGTTTCAGAAGATGATCGACATGCTGACCCTGCCCTTTACACGGGAAGAGTTCGATTTTGGAAATGAAGCGTATTTTGCGGAGATCTATAACTATATGGAATATGTGTCGAATCTGAAAGAAGTGAGGGAGTCGAAGGTGGCGAGAGGGTCGAGGCATTCGCTCTATGTGAACCGAACTTATTTTGGGCTGTATTCGATATTGAGTGATCTCAAGGCACGCGTAGAGACGAGTGAGGCCCGGGTAAAGGGGTTGATGGAAGGGGCCGGGGTGCGGGCGGGGAAGGCGGAGTCTTTGCCGATGTGAGAGGCGGGCGGAAGACTGAGTCTCTACCGATGTGAGAGGCGGGCGGAAGGCGGTTAGCCCGATGCTTTTTCACCTTTCAACGCCCATTCGGGGCGGATATAGTGACAGGTATAGCCGTTGGGGTATTTTTGAAGATAATTCTGATGGAATTCTTCGGCGACCCAGAAGGGGCCGGCGGGCGCGAGCTCGGTGACGATGGGCGAGCGATAGATGTGGGCGGCATTGAGGTCGGCGATGAGATGTTCGGCGATGTCTTTTTGCTGTTCGTCCAAATAGAAAATGGCCGACCGGTAAGAGGCGCCCATGTCATTTCCCTGACGGTTGCGCGTGGTAGGGTCGTGGATCTGGAAAAAAAATTCAAGCAATTCGCGGTAGTTTATCTTTTCGGTATCGAACAGTATCTCGATGCCTTCGGCATGGGTGCCGTGATTCCGGTAGGTGGCATTGGGCACATCTCCGCCCGTATAGCCGACGGTCGTCGAAAGGACGCCTTTAAGATTGCGGAACAGCTCTTCGACTCCCCAAAAACATCCGCCGGCTAGGATTGCTTTTTCTGTGGCCATGGTATTCTGATTTTGTTATTTCATATAATATACAAATCGGAGGTGAAATTGTTTGGGGAAATGGGGAGGGGGGGCCAATTTCCTACCGTTAGGGGGATGGGGAACAGGAGGGTGCAGCCGGGGATTATGCAGATTTTTCTTCAAGATTTTATGGGGTGTCTAACTTTGCGGGTTCCGGGATAATAGGTTACCGGGGAAAGAGGGGATTTTTTTTGGGGGAAAGTTCGCAATCCGAGAACTATTTGTATATTTGTAAAGCTGACTGTATGAGAGTGCACTTGATCAGGAGAGAGACCATAGAAGATTATGCAAGGGAAAATGCTCGAAGCAGGTCGTCATTGAGATTGTGGTTGTCGACTTTGAGCAGGGTTGATTGGAATAGCCCGGAGGACATTTTGGGACATTCGGCTCTGCGGATCTATTGGGCAATGGATGTGGCCGGGTGATTTTTGATATAGGAGGGAATGACTTCAGGATGATCTGTCATTATGTATTTGGACAAAAACAGGTTCATTTGTTTGTGTGCTGGATCGGCACTCATGCGGAGTACAGTCAATTAAGTAAAGAGAAGAAGCAGTATTATATTAGCGTTTATTAATCAAGTCGCCATGGAACCATTGCCTTACAAAGTAATTAAATCAGCAAAGCAATATAAAGAGTATTGTGCCGCTCTGGAGGAGATGGTCATGGTCAGGAGGAAGACGCAGGCACAGCAGGACACCATCGATCTGTTGACCTTATTGATCGAAAAGTGGGATGCAACGCATAATACGTTCGCTGACGCTGATCCGGTGGAGTTGTTGAATTATTTGATGAAAGAAAATAAAATGAAGGCGGTTGATGTGGCAGGTGAATTGGAAATAAGCAAGAGTCTTGTCTCGGACATCCTCCATTACAGAAGAGGGTTGTCTAAAGAGATCATCCGTAAATTGGCGTCAAGATTCAAAGTTTCGCAAGAATTGTTCAATAGGCCTTACAAATTGGTCTTGCCGGCGCGGGAAAAGGCGGGACGAGGCTAGGGCACGAGGACGATCTTGCCGTGGGTGTGGCGGCGCTCCAAATGACGATAGGCGTCGCGGACTTCGGCGAGCGGATAGACGCGCTCGATCGGAATTTCGAGATAACCTTTTTCGATGAGATAGGCCAGCTCGTCCATTATTTCGCGGGTTGCGCCCTGGGCATTGCCTTCCGTCCTGATCGGATATTTTTGGGCGGCGGCGAAATCGATGATGGTGTCGATGCGATCGGGATGGACGCCTAGTTGCAAGGCGAGGTCGACATAGCCATGACCATAGGTGTCAATGAAGGCATCGACCTTACCGTCGGTGCCAGCCAAGATCCTTTCGGTCATCCCCTCGCCATAGCTAACGGGGATCGCGCCTTTTGAGGAGATCCAGGCATGATGCCCGGGACTGGGACAGCCCGATGACGCGGGCGCCTTTCAGGAGCGCGAGCTGCAGGGCAATACAACCTACTCCGCCGGCGGCACCGGATATGACGAGATTGTCGCCTTTTTTCAGATCTACCGCTCTGACGGCGGCATAGGCGGTGGTGCCTGCCACGAATAATGCGCCCGCCTGCTCCCATGGGACATGCACGGGACGACGGACGAGATGGCCGGCTTCCGCGACCACATATTCGGCCTGGCTGGCACGGCTGTCGGTAAAGCCGATGACTGCATCGCCATGTGCAAAATTTTTCACCCCGGGACCTACTTTTTCCACGACGCCTGCAAAATCACTTCCCTGCCCGGAAGGAAAATGCGCGGGCCACTGTTTGTCCATCCATCCTTCACGTATGGCCGCTTCACCCGGATTGATGCCGGCTGCGCGCACCTTCACCAACACCTGATCCGCGTAGGGTTCTTGCATGCTGACGTTGTCAATATGAAGGACATCGATGCCGCCATAGCGGTCGAATTTTACGGCGCGGTATGTTTGTGGATTTTCCATGATTGGCCCTTTGGGGGATTACAGAGAAAATCGTGCCCGCGGGGGGACGCGGGGGGTGGTCGGCGTCGCGGGCGGGAGGCGCGGGTTGGGTGGCGTCGCGGGCGGGGCGGCGGAGGTGCTTTATGGGCGAGGCGGGGACGCGGGTGCGGGGTGGGTGGCGTCGCGGACGGAGGGTGCGGGGACGCGGGTGCGGGCTGAGCGACGTCGCGGAGGTGCGGGGCGGCGGCGGTGCTTTATGGGCGCGGCGGGGACGCGGGGGCAAGGACGCAGGCGGGCGCGCGGGGGGGCGACATCACTTCGGCTGATGCATGATCAGTTGATCGATCACACCCTGAACGACAGACGGCGCTTTCCGCTCTTCGAGATAATAATGCCGGCCGACCTCGGATGGCTCCCAGAAGTCGCTGCCGTCGGGTTTGACATGAATGGACCCGCGATGTATCGAATACCACTCCCAGTAACCTTTGATCCCAACGAGGACGGCGGTTTCGTCCCAGCTGCTACGCCCGAGACTGTCCTCGGCGGCCTGGGGAATAGAGATGCGGAAGACATCTTTGACAGGACTGTTTTGAATAGCGTCATTGTGTATCAGCGGGAGCCCGCATTTGATCTTCACGCCTATCTCGAAGCCGCTGAAGAAGATACGCGTCGGCCAATTGTCGGTGACATACTGCGAGGAAGTACTATCCATATAGATATTGAACTCACGGCCTTTCGGGAAGCTACCGGCCATGGATACCAGCCGTCGCACCTTTCGCTCGACCAGCTGCCGGCCATCGAGATCCGAATAGTTGTCGGGGTTGCTCTTCAGGAGCCCCGCGAGATTGGTGAGGAACCCCACCGATATGATGGTGACGCTGGTATCGGGCTGTTGCGACAGTATCTTCCGGTAGAGCGTGACTGCATCTTCCGCCTGGCTGTTGGTTTTGATGGCATGCGGATATTTTGCGAGGAGCGTGTCCGTCCAATGCTGATTGTCACGGAGGCTCACGCCATTGCCCTTCGGGACGCCGATTGGGATATCGGGACGATGGAAATACGTATTGAAGACGTTGAGGACGCCGGCAATACCTTCATATTTGTTGCTGGCCATAGTGGCGAGGATATTCGCCTCGCCGCTGTCGGCAAAGGCATGCAGCAGGGTGATGGCGCCGACGTCGTCATAGTCTGGACCGATGTCGCTGTCGAAGATGACGGAGACCGGCGGTTGTTGGGGAAGGGCGGAGCCGGGCAGGCTGCCGGCATAGACGATCATGCTTATACCGGCAATGAAGAAGACGAACATGCCAGCGATAAAGCGGCGTGTCTTTGCGGAGGCCGGCGAAAATTCCTTCCAGATGAAAACGCCCCAGGCGGCTGCGACCAGGGTGGCGCCCTGTCCGAGACCATAGGAGATCGCGGGGCCTGCCTTACCCGAGGCGACGAGATTGAGGCCGTTGCCCAGACCCCAGATAAGACCGCCGAGCAGACCGACGAGATGCGTTTTCCAGGGTCCGGCGAAATATTCCTTATAGCTCACGGGTTGTCCGCTGACCGGTCGTCGCATGAAGAGCGTATTGAAGAAGAAGTTGCTGATGAAGATGCCGAGCGCGAAGACATACATCGCCGTATACGGTGTCATTTTCCCCGCGGCGGGATGGGCGAAGTTGTCGAGATCCATGGAAGCGGCGACGAAACGATAAAAGAAGGACATGAGGATGCCGGCAGTGATCGGCAGGAGGATGCCTTTCAGGGTGGTGCGGGAAGCGCGCCGGTAGGCGGCGGCATTCAGCAGGATCGCAAGGATGATGCATGCGACTCCGGCGAAAAGCCAGAGCGGGCTGCCCTTCTGGTCGGCCGCATAATTGATGATCACCCCCAGCACCAGTGCCATCCCGATCCCGATAGGAAACGCTACCGCCATGCCCGCCACGGCAATGGCGGCGGCCAGCAGAATATTGGCGGCATTGAAGATGATGCCGCCGATGAAGGCGCTGAAGAAATTGCTCCAGCTGGCCTGGTGGAGGTCGTCGATGAAATGTCTTCCCCCGGACCCCAATGTTCCCAGCGTGTGTCCAAAAACGATGGAAAACAGCAGGATCCCGATGACATAATCCCAATAGAAAAGCTCGAAACGCCAGGATCTTCCGGCCAGTTTTTGTGTGTTGGCCCAGCTGCCCCAGCATAGCATGGTGATGATGCAGAGCAGTACGGCCGTGGTGTAGTCATTAACGATGAACATGGTGTAGTTAACTGTTATTTAGCAATAGAAAGGTCTCGGTTTCGGCGCGCCGGGGCGCGGAGGTCTGCGCGCCCAATTTCGTGACGGAAAGGGCGGCGGCATGATTGGCGAACTTCACGGCATCGGTCATACGCATCCCTTCGGAAAGGGCAACGGCCAGCGCTCCATTGAACACATCTCCGGCGGCGGTCGTGTCGACGGCCTCGACCTTCGGAGCGGGTATAAGCGCGGGTTCCCGACCATCATATAAGAGAGCTCCGCCCCGGCCGAGCGTGATGATCACCGTTGCTACACCTTTGGCAAAAAGGATCTGTGCGGCCGTGAGGGCGCCGGCGGTGTCGGTGACTTTGACGCCTGTGAGCAGCTCGGCTTCTTTTTCATTGGGTGTAAGGATAGAGACGTTTTGAAGGAGATAGTCGGGCAGGTTGCAGGCAGGCGCCGGGTTGAGAATGATGCGCCGGTCACAGGCGGCTGCGAAGGATACGAGCTCGATGACCGTATTCAAAGGGATCTCGAGTTGCGTCAGGACGATGTCGGCGTTTCTGATCGCGTCGCGCGCTTTGAGGACCTCTTCGGGTGTTAGCGTTGCGTTGGCGCCGGGGGCTACGACGATACAGTTCTCTCCTTTGGCGTCGACATTGATGAGGGCCACGCCCGAGGCGGCGGAAGGGTCGGTGGCGATATAACGGCAATCTATGCCTTCTTTTTTGAAGCCTTCGACGGATTGGGCGCCGAAGATGTCGGCGCCTGTCTTTGCCAGGAAAATAACGTTGCCGCCCAGACGCGCGGCTGCGACGGCCTGATTAGCGCCTTTACCCCCGGGGAACAGGAAGAAGGTACCTCCAAGGATGGTTTCGCCCGGTGAAGGGAGACTCGGGCTTTTGACGACCATATCGGTATTGGAGCTGCCGGCGACGAGGATAGATGGACGCATGCAGCTAAAGATCGTCAATTTTTGCGAATGACCATTATTCGCATTGAATCTCATTATTCGCTTCGAATGACATTATTCGCTTCGAATCTCATTACTCGCTTCGAATCTCATTATTCGCTTCGCAAGGCCCTGACGGGATTGGTCAGCGCGGCACGCACAGCCTGAAAGCTGATGGTTACCAATGCGATGAGCACGGCCAGGGCGCCCGCCAGCAGGAATATCCACCACGAGATGTGAACGCGATAGGCAAAGTTCTGTAACCATTTATCCATGGCATACCAGGCGATGGGGACGGCAATGAGTATCGCCAGCATGACCAGGCGGATGAAGTCTTTCGACAACAGCACGACGATGCTGCCGGCGGAGGCGCCCACCACCTTCCGGATGCCGATCTCCCTGGTCCTTCTCTCGACGGTGAACGCGGTGAGGCCAAAGAGTCCCAGACAGCCGATGGTGATCGCCAGTATGGTGAGATAGAGAATCACCTGGTTGAAGCGTTGGTCCGATTTGTAAAGATTGGCAAACGTCTCGTCGAGGAACGAGTAACGGAAGGGCCGCTCGCCGGCATACGAAGTCCATTTCTTTTGTATCGCGGCAATGGTATTGTTCAGACCCGCGGCGTCGACCTTGATGGTGAAATTGTCCTGCCGGTTGTTGTTCAGCATGAAGGCGAACGGCTTTATCTCCGACTTGAAAGAA
>DASYSV010000082.1:0-4128 GCA_036010185.1 Puia sp. | reverse complement strand
TTCCTTCGAGACGAGATTCATCCCGTCACGCAAGGGCGTGATCAGGGCGACGTCAGCGGCCTGGTATAAAGCGATCAGCTCCGGAAATGAAAGATGGTTATACCTGTAGATCAGCGGCTGCCAGCTAATGGTGGAGAAACGGCCATTGATCGTCCCGACCTTCTCCTCGATCTGTTTTTTTCGGTCATTATAGGCAGGTATCGTATCCCGGCTGGGAACGATATTCAGGATGAACACCATCTTTTCACGCCACTCGGGATAACGCTCGAGAAAATATTCGAAACCCTCGAGACGCTGCATCAATCCCTTCGTATAGTCGAGACGGTCGACGGAGAAAATGATCTTCTTGTCCTCGAGATTGGTGCGCACCTTATTGCGGTATTCTTCTACCTCGGGATCGTTGCCACCGTTATGGAATTTGTTATAATCGATACCTATCGGGAACAGGTCGATCCGGATCAGCCTGTTCATATACTGCAGGGTATGGAAATGACTGTCGGCGCCCAGCAGCATCTTCACCGATTGCAGGAAATGCTGCACGTAGTCGTAGGTGTGAAAACCGATCAGGTCCGCGCCCATCACACCATGCAGCAGGGTCTTTTTCCACTCGGTAGGCATTAGCCGGAAGATCTCGTAGGAGGGGAAAGGGATATGTAGAAAGAATCCGATGGTGGCCTCAGGACGCTTGGTCCGGATGAGGTGCGGCAGGATCAGGAGCTGATAGTCGTGTATCCAGATCTGGTCATCGGGTTGCAACAGCGGGACGAGCCTCTCGGCAAACTGTTGGTTCACTTTTACATACGCCTCGAAATATTCGTTCTTATATTCAGCCAGTGAAGTAAAATAATGGAACAGCGGCCAGAGGACCGAATTGGAAAACCCATTGTAATAGTCGTGATACAGATCCTTGTCGACGAATACCGGCAGCACATTGAAATCTTGCCGCGACCCGTCTGCAGCCATCTGATCCCAGTCCTCCTGGGGAAAATCCGCCACACCCATCCACATTTTCTCCGTGATCTCCCCCTTCTGGGCCGCAGTGTTCTCGAAGTAGCTTTTGATGGCCGAAACAAGCCCCCCCGAACTTTGCCTCAAACTGACCTTATCGCCTTCCTTGTCCAGGGAGTAAGGAAGCCGGTTGGAAATGATGATCAAACGTCCCATGCCCTCCATCCTCAACAATAGCGCCAAAATGGGATCGAAACGTTAAAAAAAGAACCCCGGACCGGGGTTCCTTTTAGCTATAGAACATAATGCGAATACGAGCCTTCGTTAGTCTAGTTGAGACGCGAACCTTTGCCCGTCTCCGGGGTCGCACCCTGTTTGGTCGAGTTCACCTGGAAATTCCTGGCCAACCAGGCGATCTGTTTGGCATTCAGCGTGCGGTTATAGAACCTCAGCTCGTCCATCTCTCCTCTGACATTCTCGAGGGCAGAGGCCCCACCGGAGGTACCATTCCACCAGCCACCGACGATAAAGCTGGCATCGGGACAGAAATTGACCGAACTGCTAAGCCCGGTCTTTTGGCTCACCAGCTTTCCGTTGATATAAATGGAACTGTTGCCGTGTGAAAAGATACAGATCGCGTTGTACCATGCGCCGACCTGCGGAACGAAGTTGGAAGAGTCGTTATTTCTGGCCGCATCTATCGTCCCGTAACCCGAACAGGTGTTGGCTGAGCCGGTAACGCCGAAATCGAAATTCATCGGCTCACTCGGGACGTCCAGACCGCAATCGAAGGTCGGGCCCAGACCGTTGCTGAAGTTCACGATGCTCGCGAACACCATCATCCCGCTATAGTCATATCCTCCATAATAGACCGAATTCGTGTTGATCTTGAAATCGAAGGAAAGCGAGAACGCCGTATCCACGGCATAACTGCCGTTGTTGGTGACCTGCAGCACCGTACCGTTGCCGATGGAATTGAAGGCGCTGTTCGCATACCCGTGCATGTCATAGCCCAGCGCCGCGCCGTTGATCGGGGTTACCGTATTGTTGAGCCCGCTGCTATCGGCGAAGCTGCCATTGAAAGGCAGATACAGTACCAACCCGGTCTTCAGATCCGGCGTATCGATCTTCTGAATGAGGATGGACGTGTCGTATTTGATTACCGTTACCGTGTCATGGACCGGCGGCGGAGGAGTAGCATTTTTATCGCACCCGACGATCAGTGCGAGTGTGCCCGGTACCAGCACAGCAGCGATGAACAGAGATTTAGGGAAGGTCATAATCTTATTAAAATTAATGTGTAATTAACTGGTGTTTTTGGCTGTTGGAAGTAACCTGGTAACTGCTCGATAATGCGGCGATCTCATGCGGCGTCAGAACGCGGTTGTACAGCCGGATATTGTCGAGCTTCCCGTTCAGGTTAAGAGGGTCTGAATTCCACCATGCCCCGATGATCACCTGGGATGCAGGACATAAGAGTGCGCTTGTGCCTGTACCAGTCTTGCTCGAAATCATTTTTCCATTAATATATATTTGAACGGAGCCTTTATGGTAGACGCCGATGAAACTATACCAGCTGCCAACCAAAGGCACAAAATTGGAAGTATCGGTGACATTAATGTTATCGGCAAGTCCGTATTTACCGCAGCCCAGCGATACATCCTCGGTTCCCATGACCAGGTTGCTGTTGGCTGTCAAAGAAGTTCCCAACGCGAAGCTGGGTCCATAACCTGTAGCCGGGTCAACCATGCTCATATAGAATTGCTGCCGCGCTGCATTGACCATGAAACCAAACGAAACCGTATAGGCCGTATCGAATTGGATCGATCCGTTATTGGTCACGTATATCCTTTCGCCATTGCCTGTAGCGCCGAAAGCACTGTTGGCATACCCATGCGCGTCAGCAGTCAGTACGGACCCTACCGCCGTCGTGGGATTCCCGTTGCCACTGGAGTCGGCGATATTACCGGAGAACGGCAGATAGAGTAGCAAACCTTTAGTAAGATTGACCGTCGGGTCTGGCGGAGGAGGAACCTGTATGGTGTCCGTTTTGACGACTACTGTCGTATCATGGACGGGAGGTGGCGGCGTGACATTCTTGTTACAACCGGTAGCGAAGATCAGGGCGGGAAGGACGATTAAAAGAGGGGGGTTAATCTTTTGATTTTCATAACGGTAAGTCTGGGTTAATGAATTTTAACGAGTGCAAAGTAATAAACTCCCCTTCTAAACGCAAGCATATTTCACAAGTGTGTCGTTCCGGCTACAAGCGTGTCGAAAACGGCAATAACTGTGCAGCGCACCATTATTTTAATCTTGCCCTGATGTCCAGATCATGGCTTCTGGCGGTGTCCTGTGCCAGCTGATACCCAGCGTCTGCATGGCGGATTACCCCCATGCCGGGGTCATTGCGCAATACCCGGCTCAGTCGTGCAGCCGCTTCGGGCGTCCCATCGGCCACGATGACCATCCCGGCATGAATGCTATATCCCATTCCCACGCCTCCGCCATGATGCAGGCTGACCCAGCTGGCGCCACCCGCCGTATTGACCAGGGCATTCAGGATCGGCCAGTCTGCAACGGCATCGCTCCCGTCCAGCATGGCTTCCGTCTCGCGGTTCGGGCTGGCGACGCTGCCTGTGTCCAGGTGGTCCCGACCGATCACGATCGGCGCTTTAACGGCACCCGATCGCACCAGTTCATTGAATGCCAGGCCAGCCTTTTCCCTTTCGCCCTGGCCCAACCAGCAGATACGCGCGGGCAGCCCCTGAAAAGCGATCTTTTCGCGCGCCAATTTCAACCACCGTTGCAGCGACGAGTTTTCAGGAAACAGCGAGGCGATCACCCCATCCGTGACGGCTATATCGGCCGGGTCGCCGCTGAGCGCGGCCCACCGGAATGGGCCCTTCCCCTCGCAAAAAAGCGGGCGTATATAGGCCGGGACAAAGCCCGGGAAATCGAACGCATTCTCCAGTCCTCTTTCGCGCGCCCTCGCCCGTATATTGTTGCCATAGTCGAAGGTTATCGCACCCCGACGCTGCAATTCGAGCATGCATTCCACATGCCGGCGGATACTCCGGTAGGCATAATCGATATATTGCGTCGGATTGTCCCTGCGCAGGACAACCGCCTGGTCGTACGTCAGCTCATGCGGCCAGTATCCGATCAGCGGGTCGTGTG
>DASYSV010000075.1:0-1823 GCA_036010185.1 Puia sp. | reverse complement strand
CTCGGGATTGTTGCCGGCGGTGACGGGGCCCACCATTTTTGCCCGGAGGTGTTTTCCATAGAGGCGGTCTACGTCGTCGATGGCGCAGGTCAGGGCATCCGAGACGATCTGCATGCCGGCGATCCACTGGTCCAGCTTCATCGGTCCGGAGTTCTTGTGGTTGGGCTCGTTCTGCATGGCGAACATCGTGACATCTCCGGTCTTTGCGCAGTAAAATGCAAGCGCATAGTAGCGTTGCCATTGTTTCCATTTATTGCTCCAGCTAGTGTCGAAATCCGTGCTGCCGGCCTGTATGACGGGATCGATATGCAGCCTCTTCAACTCGGAAAGGCAGTAGCTGAGGACCATGGGATTGGTGGAACCTCCTTTTTCGGGTTGTTCGTACAGCGGCAGCAGATGGTCCCAGTGGAGAAATGTATTATGTTCTGGGTTGGCACGCAGCTCATGTTTGCGGCGGTCAAACTCCTCTACGGTCGTTACGCTCTTATCCACCTGTACGTCCGCGGCCGGAACGTAAGAATCGAGCGTCGTCCAGACGCGCAGGCTGTTGACGCCGGAATATTCCAGCCAGCCGGAGGTATTCCCCCCGGGAACATAATATCCCTGGTTGTAGCCCACATAGCGCATGGTCTTACCGATGACGCTGTCGGTGAGCCGGATGGCGATCCGCTGGTCGGCGGAGCGTTCAGTTTTAGGCGCCAGATCGGGCGTACCGCTACCCGCAACGGGAATCGAACTCGTCTCCTTGCCGAAGACCTCTATCTCCATTATGCTGATGGGTTCCCCATCGTCGCAGACAAGACGGAGCCTGAAGGTATTGATGGCCGGTGCCAAACGGAAAGCGACGTCGGTCAGCCTGTTCTCATGCACCTCGCTTCCGGGGATGTCCGTCCAGTTGGCGTCATCCCAGTATTGCAGTTTGAAATTCTTGGCCGACCAGAAACCTGCGGCCTGCTGAGATTCGGCAGGAGTGCGTTCTTTTTCGGGAATGCCGGTGTGTACCACCACCCGGTCGATATTGCAATAGCGCTGCAGATCGATCTCGAGGATATGCGGGGGCGTTATATTGCCGGATTGCCATTTCGATTCGCGCGTGATGCGGCCGTCCACCACATTGGATGGGGGATAATGCGGGTCCGAAGAGTTGGCGAATACCGGCCGGCCCAGGGCGAGGTTTTGCGATTCGGCTCCGGACTTGCCTGTCGCGTTGTCGCCATCGATCTTTGCCCGGAATGGAAATGCCGGTAATCCTTCACTGTCGAAGAGATTTGCTTCCGATGGCAATGCCCATCCATAGCGTACTTCGGAGGGATGGTCGATCCCTTCCTTCCAGACGAGCACCTTTTCGCCCTGCACCCGCGCGTGGGCCGGTACGTACAGCAGACTGTCGCCCGACGGCGCAGGATAGCCCAACTCGAATCCATTGATCGCATCCCCGGCGAGTCGCGCCGTGGATGGCGCGAAGCTGATTTCCACTTTGTCGTCGCGTAACTGTGCGGATTGGAACTCGGGACCGCGGTAGACGATGGCTGAAAATCCGTAGTCTTTATTCAACGCGATACCCGCGAGCCGGAGCCCCACCTCCTGTTTGTGCGTATAGTGAATATTGTGCATGTCGCCGAGGTCCAGGGTCACGGCCGTCGCGGTATGGGGTATACGCTTGGAGATCTCGTATTCCGCCTCCCGGACCTTTGCGGCATTGTCGGGCGAAGCATAGCCGAAGGCGGAGATCTGCACCACGTAGAACGGGAGGTCGGGCTGTTTCCATTCGCGGCGCCAGCCGGCGATCATTGAGCTGAGCAGGCGAAAGTATTCATCGGCGT
>DASYSV010000015.1:0-5821 GCA_036010185.1 Puia sp. | reverse complement strand
GGCCACCTATGCCAACATCGATTCTTCCTTTTTGTACGCCTTTACGACCAATGAGGCGCCCGATACCGCTCAGGCGGGGGGCCAGGTCACCATTACCGAAATAGACCAGACCAATCAGACGATCAGCGGCACCTTCTCTTTTAATGCCTACCGCACCGTGGACGGAACGCAGAAGACGATCACTCAGGGCGTTTTTACTAAAATACCTTATAGTTCGACCCAGCCTACGACCACTAACGGGGACACCCTGACCGCCAACATCGACGCCAGGGGTTGGGTCGGGAAAAGTATCCAGGCGGCCGTCAACGCGGGCGAACTGACTATCGTAGGCTCGTCTGCCGATGGCAGCCAGTCGGTCGGGCTGCTCATGCCTGCCAATACCACTCCGGGCATCTATCCCCTGGACGGCACGAACCCATCCTATCTCGGGGTCTATACGGTGCTGGTGAATGCCAATACGACCGGCCTGGTGTCTGTTTCCGGCACGGTCACCGTGACCCAGAACAATACGACCACCAGCCGGATCACCGGTACCTTTACCTTTTCGGCCGCCGATCCCAGCAACCCCACCACGGTACATTATGTCACCAGCGGGGTATTTTCGGTATATTATGGGCCATAATTGAAAAAAATCCCTTACCTTTGCAGTCCCGTAAAATTGATTATTCATGAAGCGTACATTTCAACCACACAGACGTCGTCGAAAGACGGTGCATGGTTTCCGCAAGAGGATGCAGACGGCCAATGGCCGTAAGGTCCTGGCCAGCCGCCGGGCAAAAGGTCGTCATAAGCTGACCGTTTCCGATGAGTCCAAATTGAAATAGACCCTTCGGTACCAGATATAATTTTTTTATTGAATAGCTTCGGGTATCCCGAAGCTATTTTTCGTAAGGAGGTCGAATGAATCCGCGAAATACACTCAAAAAAACCGAGCGGCTCAAGAGCCGGAAACAGATCGAGACGTTGTTCCGGGAGGGGCGAAGTTTCTCCATTTTTCCCTTCAAGGTCTTCTATTTGCTGATACCACCGATGCCCGCCGCCCCGCCCCTGCAAGCAGCCCCACCCCTGCAAGCGGCCCCGCCCCTGCAAGCCGGTTTCGGGGTCTCTTCCCGGCTCTTTCGTAAAGCGGTCGATCGCAACCGCATCAAACGCCTCACCCGCGAGGCCTGGCGTCTCCAGCGTCACCCACTGTCCGACCATCTGGGAAAAAAAGGGCTTTCTATGGCGGTATTCCTTATCTACACGGGCAAACAGCTGCCCGAACTTCCGCTCGTAACCGGGAAGATCGGCGTAGCTTTGCAGAAATTAATCAAGCAGGCATGAGGAAGATTCTGAGATTGTTGGGGTTGCCGCTGATCGCACTGATCAGGATCTATCAATGGGTGATCTCCCCGATGATCGGCCCGCGTTGCCGATTCAATCCGAGCTGCTCACACTATGCCGTCGAGGCGCTGAAAAAGCATGGGTTGTTCAAGGGCCTATGGCTAAGCGTTCGTCGCATCGCCCGCTGTCATCCCTGGGGCGGACATGGGATAGATCCGGTACCCTGACGCTACTTTTTTGAAGTAGAGTCGGAAGACCCGCCTGTCATCTTCTGCAGGTTGGCGATCAGTTCCCGCATTTCCGACATGCTGTAGAATTTGTAAATGGCCGGCACGCTTCCTGCATCGAACGCCCCCGGTATGCTCGTAAACGGCCCGAAGACCTTTGCCTTCGTTTCCGAAGTGATCTTAACCGCCTGATGCGGAGCGATAAAATAATTCTGATTGGCTTCGCTGACGTTCTGATCCGCGACCAGCTTGTTCAGACTGTCCAGCTTCTTTTTCAGATCGTCCTGGGAAATATGGCTCTCCCCACCTTCCGCTCCGACATGCTGACGGCTGCCGACGACCGTATCCGTTTTCAGATTGGCGATATAGAGCCCGTCGTCGGGGATCGTGACGCTATACTTGCCCTGTGCGGATTCCACATCCAGCGTAACCGGGTCGCCGGAGGTGAAATCCAGTTCCTGCTCATGATGCGTGGTACCGTCCCCGTTGGCGATGGTGATATGATGTTGGGTGTTATCTACCGAGATCTTATCGCTGGCATAGACCAGCACTTTTTTTTCATGACCTTTACAAGCCGACAGACCGGCAAGGACGAGGAGCAGGAGACTGTAATTTCTCATAGTAGTTGTTAAAAACCGGCTCCGTAAAGAGCCGGTTGTGAAATAATCCTATTTTTTCGCTTTCGAATAATGAGCCGCTACCTTATCCCAGTTGACCACACTCCAGAACGCCTTCAGATAATCTCCGCGTTTGTTCTGGTATTTCAGGTAATAGGCATGTTCCCAAACGTCGACGCCCAGGATGGGAGTACCTTTTACTTCGGCTACATCCATCAGTGGGTTGTCCTGGTTGGGGGTCGAAGAGACCTCCAGTTTGCCATCCTTCACGATCAACCAGGCCCAGCCGCTACCAAAACGGGATAGACCGGCGGCATTCATCTTCTCCTTCAGGCCGTCGGGATTGCCGAAGGCGCTGTCGATTGCTTCCGACAATGCGCCCGACGGGGCTCCGCCCTTTGCGCTCAATATCTCCCAGAAAAAGCTATGGTTCCAGTGACCGCCTGCATTGTTGCGAACGGCAGGGCTGATCGTGCCCGCCTTTGCGACCAGTTCTTCGAGAGATTTATTTTCATTCGGCGTACCCGCTATTGCTTTGTTCAGATTGTCGACATAGGCCTGGTGATGCTTGCCATGATGGATTTGCATGGTCGTAGCGTCGATGTGCGGCTCCAATGCATCGAATGCATAAGGCAGCGCAGGAAGTGTAAATGCCATAACGAATGTTTTAATGATATTAAATAAAATATTACCGTCGTGTCAATGCCTGAAGGGATAGCAAATCTACAGGAATTTGCCCAGAAGACAAAGGAATGCTCCCAAGCGACCGCCTTGCCGGGCGACAGGTGAGGCTCAGCGTTTGCTTCGGAAGAACTCCCGCATCAGGTCTGCGCATTCATCCCCCAGGATGCCCTTCACCAATTGGGTCTTCGGGTGAAAGGGCCACGGCGCGCTAGCGTTTTCGACGTCCCGGCGATACCCGTTCTTCTCATCTTCAGCACCGAATACCACCTTCCCGATCTTGCTCCAGTAAAGCGCGCCGGCGCACATGAGACAGGGCTCCACGGTGACATAGATCGCGGCTTCCGGAATATATTTGCTGCCGAGGTGATTGAAGGCCGAGGTCAGGGCAATGATCTCGGCATGCGCAGTGCAGTCATTCAGCCGCTCGGTCTGGTTACGGCCTCTCGCGATGATACGCCCACCCATGACGATGACGGCCCCGATCGGCACCTCGTCCTCTTCGTAGGCCTGCTGCGCCTCTTTGAGGGCCTGCCGCATAAAATATTCGTCGTTCATTACCACAAAAATATCGTGTAAATACCGGAAATTCTTTGGAAATTGGAATATGAGCGACCCCGCTGTCTCCTCCGACATTTCCCCACTTCGCCACGCCTTCGACTCCGGCGTAACGCGCGACTATGCCTGGCGGCGGCAACAACTCCTGCGCCTGCGTCAGGCGATCATCGACCGCGAAGATACGATAGCAGCGGCGCTGCATACCGATCTGAATAAGGGCAGGGAGGAAACCTATGCCACGGAAACGGGCCTGGTGCTGGCTGAGATCCGCTTCCTTCTGAAACACCTGCGTAGCTGGATGCGGCCGCAAAGCGTGGGAACCAATCTCGTCAACCTTCCGGCTGCAAGCCGCATTTATCACGACCCACTGGGTGTGATCCTGATCGTCGCACCGTGGAATTTTCCTTTCCAGCTGTCGCTCCTCCCGCTGGCGGCTGCCATCGCTGCAGGAAATACCGTCGTGCTCAATCCATCCGAAATGGCGCCCGCTACGGCCGCCGTGATCGCCGGTCTGCTCGGCGAGATCTTCCCTGCCGATATGGTCCGGGTCATCCAGGGTGACGGCGCAACGATCGTCCCCGATCTCATCCGGGGATTCCGTTTCGATCATATCTTTTTCACTGGAAGCATCCCGGTAGGCAGGTCGATCTACCGCATGGCGGCGGAGCAGCTGGTCCCCGTAACCCTCGAGCTGGGCGGTAAGAGTCCCGTCATCGTGGCCGCAGATGCAGACGCCGCCGTCACTGCCAGACGGATCATCGTCGGAAAATTCGCCAATGCGGGTCAGACCTGTATCGCTCCGGATTACCTGCTCGTTCATGCGGAAAAAAGCGACGAGCTGTTACACCATCTGCGACGGACGCTTACCGGGTTTTATGGCCCGCACCCGGAGAACAGCCCCGATTATGGGCGGATCATCAATGAAAAACGGTTCGACACGCTGGTCCGCTACCTATCCGACGGAAAGATCGTGCATGGCGGAGCTCATGACCGCGCAGCCCGGTATATCGCGCCTACCCTCCTGACGGAGGTATCACCCGAAGCACCCGTGATGCAGGACGAGATCTTCGGTCCTCTGTTACCGATATTTATCTGGCGCACTATGGAAGAAGCGCTGGCGCTAATCCGGCGTCACCCCGATCCGCTGGCTTTCTACCTTTTCGCAAAAGACAAACGATTACAACGGCAATGGGTAGATGCCCTGCCTTTCGGAGGAGGATGTATCAACAATACCGACTGGCATTTCACCAACCCGCACCTGCCCTTCGGCGGCATCGGTAACAGCGGCATCGGCGCCTATCACGGGAAATATTCGCTGGAGCGTTTTTCGCACGCCAAGGCGGTGATGCGCAGCTATACCTTTATCGATCCGCGCGTAAAATACCCGCCGTTCAAGGGGAAAATGAAATGGTTCAGGATCTTTATCCGGTAGCGGCGCGCGAATGAGACGACAGCATCGCGGGGCGGCTTCTTACCACGCGCAATCCTCCAATTGAGAGGCGGAGAATTGGACGAAGGCCCTTTCGGGGACGAATCCATCGTACCGCCGCTCTACCTGTATCAACACCTCTTCTATCTCTTCCACCGTTGCCTTCACCACCAGCTGATTGCGAAATTCTTTTATATGCGGAAAACCCTTGAGATAATTCGAATAATGCCGCCGCATTTCCAGGATACCCACGACCGCTCCTTTCCATTCCACTGACCGCAACAGGTGATCGCGGATGACGCCGATGCGCTGGCCGATGGTGGGCGGAGGCAGATGCTCCCCGGTCGCCAGGAAGTGTTTGATCTCATTGAAGATCCAGGGATATCCGATGGCGGCCCTGCCGATCATCATCCCGTCTACGCCATAACGATCCCGGTACGCACGGGCCTTTTCGGGCGAGTCGATATCTCCATTCCCGAAGATCGGGATCCTGATCCGCGGGTTCTCCTTCACGCGGGCTATCAGCGTCCAGTCGGCTTCTCCTTTATACAGCTGCGCCCTCGTGCGTCCATGAATGGTAAGGGCGCTGATACCGGCGTCCTGTAACCGCTCGGCAACCTCCCCGATATTTTTCGAAGCGTCGTCCCATCCCAACCGGGTCTTCACCGTCACAGGCAGTGAAGTGCCTTTGACTACTGCCGTGGTCAACCGTGTCATTGCTGCCACATCCTTCAAAACGGCAGCGCCGGCCCCTTTGCACACGACCTTCTTCACGGGACAGCCGAAGTTAATGTCCACCAGGTCGGGTTGCACCGTATCCACGATACGGGCGCTCATCGCCATTGCGTCTTCATCACCTCCGAAGATCTGGATACCGAAGGGTCGTTCGTATTCAAAAAAATCAAGCTTCTGCCGGCTCTTTATCGCATCCCGGATAAGCCCTTCGCTCGAGATGAATTCGCTGTACATGAGATCGGCCCCGTTCT
>DASYSV010000006.1:0-2630 GCA_036010185.1 Puia sp. | reverse complement strand
GCTTAGGGCCTAGACTGCTGCTGCATCGGTACATTCACCTTCTGGATGTCACGGCCGTTGGTGGCCTTGGGCACGAAAACGGTGGAAAAAAGACTCAGTAGCGCCACGACTACGGCGAGTACCCAGGTCCCTTTTTCCAGGACGTCAGTGGTCTGTTTTACCCCCATCAGCTGATTGCTGAAACCGCCTACATTACCTGCCAAACCGCCCCCCTTGGGGTTTTGCACCAAAATGATCAGTCCGAGAATCACACAGGCAAGAACGATCAGGATCACAAAGAAAATCATGTCAGGGAATGTTTATTTGTTCGATTTTGGCTGCAAAATAAGCCTTTTTATCAGGATTGAGCAAACTTAATTTCTCGTAAATGACTCTGGCGCGATCGCGCATACCCTGCTTGATCAGCACCTCTGCCATTGTCTCGGTGACGATGTCTTTTGACTGGATGGAATGTGCGGCGAAGTTCTGCACCGCCTGTTCGGCGGCCCGGTCGGGCACCGAGGAATCCCGATCCTTTTGCGGGAGGCGTCGCATTATCTTTAGCCAGTCGGTGAAGCTCTTGAGCTGTTTGCCCAGAGCGTCGGCGGGATTTTCGTCCAGCTTTAGCCGGATGCCCTGTGAGGCGAAATAGTCGATGGTATGGTAGGGTTCGAAGATGGGTTCGGGGGTAGGAGGGGCGGGGACCGGTTCCGGGGTTGGTGCGGGTGGCGGCTCGGTCGGGGCCTCTTGCGGCTCGGCTGCGTTGACCGCGGCGATGGGCTCCGGATTTTCGGGAAGCGGCGCGGGAGCCTCTTGCGGCTCGTCGAGCACGAAGGGGACTTCCTGGTCCTGTATCGGCTGCTGCTCCGGGACTGCATCAACAGTAAAGTCTTCGCTGATCTTTTGCAAAGAATCGCGCAAACCCCTTGCCTCTTCTATGCTGAGCAAGAGCTGGTCCGCTGCAGATACCTCATTGGAGTCAGCGGGTTCTTCGACGATTGTTTCGGTGGGAGCCGCGGGTGGTTCAGCGACTGTGGCTTCTTCGATCGTCTCCCCGGGGATGTCCACGGTCAGGGATTCGACAGACTGGGGTTCATTGAACTGCGGTTCAGCGGATTGCGGCTGAGCGGATTGCACTTCATCTCCTGGTATCTCAACTTCTTGAGAGTCAATTTGTTGTGATTCAATTGTATGGGGTTCTTCGACAGGAAGGACGGATGTCTCTGAATGACCGGGGGCGACCGTTTCATGAGCCGGTCCATCGGAGTCCGGGCTGTTGGTGAGCTGCCATTCCAGCCAAAATGGATTACTGAAATACAGACAGGTCCGCTGTGTCGTGTCCCGGTAACGATCGGGATCTTCGGTCCGGAGCTTGTGCGACAGCAGATAGTGCCCGATGCCGAAAGAGGGATACTCCACCACAAAAGACTCCAGACGCTGCCGGCTGACATCATCCAGGCTGGTCACCTGGAAAAGATGCTGGACTATCGACTGCAATGGTTGATTCATAGGACTCATTACTACCAATTGGAGAAAAGCTTGTTAAAGATTTCATCGGTAAGGTTGCTGATGATGGTCGGCATCAGCTGCTGCTCTGCATCGGTGATACTGGCAGATGCGGAAAAATCGAAATTCCTCGACACATCCGTTTCGAAATCCGCCGGCGCCACCTTTTTTCCTGTAGGATCGAGGTGGTTCTTGAAAACGATATGAACCGTAACTGTCAGACGGTTGCTGGAAGCCTGCTGATTCGAGATGCCCGAAGTTGAATAGCTGTATCCCGACACCCAGCCGCTGACGTCATAATCTGCGTCGGAAGTTTGTACCTGGGACAACCGCGAAGCCTGGTTATTGATCTTTTGCCGCAACGCGTCATTGAGCTGCGGCGCCAGCTGCGGATTGACCAGCGGAGCGCGGTTCTCGATATAGGAGAGATGGATGCTTTTCACCTCGGGCGGGATCGAGACGTCCTTAAAAGAATAGACGTGACAGGAAGAAAGGCCGGAGGCCAGAACGATGGCGACGACGGCGAAAATGAACGCCCCGGTGATCTTAACCTTATTCATTAATGTCGTATTCCTTTAGTTTGCGATAGAGTGTCCTCTCGCTGATGCCCAGATCGGACGCGGCATCCTTGCGTTTTCCCTTGTGTTTTTTCAGCGCTTTTACGATCAGCTCTTTTTCCTTGTCCATGATGTTCAGCGATTCTTCCACTTCTTCATGGTGATGTATCTCTTCATGACCGTTGATGTTGTTATGCAGCACCATGGGTTGTACGGTCTGGAGCGCGGGAGGCTGATACAGCTCGGCCGGCTTCAGCTCGTTGAGCCCGTTGATATACGCCGCATGCGTGGCCTGGGCCAGCGACGGGTTCTGAACGATCTCCTTCAATATCTTTTTCAGCTCGGTCACGTCCTTTCGCAGATCGAAGAACAGCTTGTACAGGATCTCGCGTTCGTTGGCGAACTCATGCGAGCCGTTACCGCCGATCCCGTTGGAGGGCATTACCATCGGCAATCTGGTCCCGGTGTTTTCCGGGAGGAAGCGCCGAAGCGCCGACGCCGAAACATGCTTTTCCTCCGAAAGGACGGACACCTGTTCTGCAATATTCTTCAATTCCCGAACATTGCCCGGCCAGGAATAATTAATTA
>DASYSV010000004.1:0-4618 GCA_036010185.1 Puia sp. | reverse complement strand
TATATGGGGATGGATGCCGCCGCGCCATTCGACATTACCACCCCGCCCGTCGAAGATATCCCCGTCGAAAATATTGCCGATCTTCAGCCTGATATCGTATACGCGATGGCGCTGGTCAGCCAGCCGGCGCAACGGATGGATTCCTTACTGATCGCCGCCATTCGCAGAGATGTCCGCGCCATATCGGCAGGGCGTTTTCCTACGGTAACCATGGGCGGAGGACTGAGCTCCACTTATTTCAAATACAGCAACATCCCGGCGGATAAGTATTTCACCCAGATCAACAATAATTTTGCGCAATCCGTGGGGATCAATATCAACATACCCATTCTAAACGGGGGAGCCCTGCGGACGAATTATGAGAAGAGCAAGCTGAACCTCCAAAACGGCCTGCTGGCCCGTGACCAGGACAACCTGACGCTCAAGCAAAATATTTACATGGCGTATACCGCGGCGATGACGGCGCTCCAGAAGTTCGAGGCGAACAAGATCAGCGTTGCGGCTTCTGAGAAAAGCTACCTGTTTGCAAAGAAAAGATACGATGTCGGCATGCTCAATACCATCGACCTGCTGACCAACCAGAACAATTTTTTTAGCGCCCGCATTAACTTACTCACTTCGCAATTCGATTATGTATTCAAGATGAAGATCCTCGAATACTATAAAGGGCTCGGGGTGAAATTAACCAAAGGCGGAAATTAACCAAAGAATAATACCGACAATGAATAAGTCAACCCGTCGCATCCTTTTAATAGTCGGCCTCCTGGTCGTGGTTATCATCGTGGTCGCCAAGTCCGGCGCTTTCGGAAAGAACGAGGGCACCCGGATTTCGACGGAGAAAGTCGTCCGCCGGAATATCACGGAGATCGTCACCGCCAGCGGTAAGGTATATCCCGAAAAAGAGGTCAAGATCAGTCCCGACGTTTCGGGTGAAGTGGTAGAGCTCGGCGTACAGCAGGAAGGCGACAGCGTGCATAAAGGACAAATGCTGGCGCGGGTATACGCCGATATCCTCACCAACCAGCGCGATCAGGCCGCCGCACAGGTCAATCAGCAACAGGCGATGGTCTCCAACGTACAGGAACAACTGCCCGGGTTGAAGACGGCCATGGAGACGGCAAAAAGGGCGCTCGATCGTGAATCACAGCTGCGCAAGGATAGTGTAGTCTCCGCCGCCGAATATGAGACGGCAGAAAATACCTACAGGACGGCACAGGCCAATTATATGGCCGCCTTGCAGACCGTACGTGGCAATGAAGCAGGAGCCAGCAGCGCCAAATACAATCTCGATGTTGCAGCCAAGAACCTCAGCCGTACTACCGTCGTTTCCCCGATCGAAGGCGTCGTTTCGCTGCTGAGCATCAAGAAAGGTGAACGCGTCGTAGGCAATTCCATGATGGCGGGCACCGAGATGATGCGCGTGGCCGATATGAGCAGGATCGAGACCATCGTCGACGTCGGTGAGAACGATATTCCCAAAGTACAGCTGGGCGATTCCGCAATCATTTCAGTGGATGCGTACAACAACCGCAAATTCCGCGGCATCGTCACCCAGATCGCCAGCAGTGTCAGCACCGCGTCCGGCACATCTACCACCACCGTGTCGACCAACGATGTCACCAATTACAAGGTCCATATCCGTCTTTCGCCGGATTCGTATAAAGACCTCTTCGACCCCGCACACCCCCGGCATTTCCCCTTCCGGCCCGGTATGAGCGCCAGCGCGGATATCCAGACCAGGACACATGTGAATGTACTGGCCGTCCCCATCAATTCCGTTGCCGTCCGGGAAAAGAATTCCGACAATGCGGTATTGGCCAACACCGATGACAATTCCGGCGGCGACAACAAGGCCGATGTCAACAATGCCGCCAGCGGCGATCTGGATGAGGTCGTGTTCGTAGTGCAGAAAGGCGACACCGTTCGCAAGGCGAAAGTCCGTACGGACATTCAGGACATCAACTATATCGAGGTCGTGGACGGGCTAAAGGAAGGCGACGAGGTTGTTACCGGTCCCTACAGCGTCATCAGCAAATCTATGAAAAGCGGACAGCGCATTAAAGTTGTCCCGAAAGACAAGCTATTTACAGAAAAGAAAAACTAGGAGGGGTATGCGTTTTGGTGTGATAGGCAGCGGTAGCTGGGCTACGGCGTTGACGAAGCTTTTGACGGACAACGGGCAAACCGTTAACTGGTGGATCAGGAATACCTCGGCCATCCGGCATATACAGACCAGGCGTCACAACCCGCAATACCTGACCTCCGTACATTTCGACACGTCCTTATTGTCGCTGAGCGATTCCGTGCAAACCGTCGTAGCCGCATCCGACTGCCTGGTCATGGCGGTTCCTTCGGCCTATACCGCGGCGACCCTCGGCCAGCTGGACAGGACCGCGCTGCAGGGAAAAAAGGTCCTGTCGGCCATCAAAGGCATCCTCCCCGAACAAAATCTCCTGCTGAACGAATTTCTCGTGAAGGAATTCAATTTCCCGGTGGCCGATTATTTTACGATCATGGGGCCCTGCCATGCGGAGGAGGTCGCTGCAAAAAAGCTGTCCTATCTCACTTTTTCCGGACAGATAGAGACGACTACGCGCGAACTCGCATCCTGCTTCGCGACACAGTACCTGAATACCGTGATCAATGAGGATGTCTATGGCGTGCAATACGCCGCTATCCTGAAGAATATCTATGCGCTTGGCGCGGGAATAGCCCACGGTCTCGAATACGGCGATAATTTTCTCAGTGTCCTGATCGCCAACTGCGCCGATGAGATGGCGGGCTTTCTGCGGAAGGTGGGCATCCGGCATATCGAAGTAGGAGTGCATGAGGAAGATCATCGGGCCAACTATGCTGCATCCGTTTATCTCGGGGACCTGCTCGTCACTTGCTATTCGCTCTATAGCCGCAACCGCACCTTCGGAAATATGATCGGCAAGGGGTATTCGGTCAAATCGGCCCAGCTGGAGCTAAACATGGTCGCCGAAGGTTATAACGCCAGCAAATGTATCTACATGATTAACAAAGAGATCGGCGCCGATATGCCCATCGCCGGGATCATCTACCGCATCCTCTGGGAAAATGTGACCGCCGGTATCGGATTTAAACAGATCGAGCCGTATCTTGTATAAGGAATAAAACCGATTATTATGCCTCTCTCCTTCCAGGGTTTTGGTGCGATGGCCATTCTCGCAATGGTGCTGATCCTGTCGGCCGCCCAGGGCATAGAATATCTCAGATCGCGCAGGCATCACCGTCAATAAGATCAGGCCTCGAAGAACAGGTCAGCCGCGATACCGTCCGCCAGCAATTTTCCTTCCTGTGTCAGTTGTAATACCTCTGAAGAGACTCCGATTTTTCCCGATCGCATATATCGCCCTGCCCGCTGCCACACTTCTTCCGCGCGCGGCAAACCGAAACGATCTGCAATTGCCCGGAAGTTAATTCCTTCCATCGTTCGCAGGGAGATCATGAGGTATTCATTCAATTGCTGTATTGTCGTCAGCTCTTCTCTTTCTGCCATCAGGTCACCCCGCCCCTCAGACAGCGCCGCCACATATCCCGCATTATTAGCCATATTCCACTGACGCGATATGCCGTTGAAGGAATGGGCCGAAGGCCCTAACCCCAGATATGGCTTACCCTGCCAATAGGAAGAGTTGTGCCGGCTTCGATGCCCGGGCAACGCGAAATTGGAGATCTCATAATGCTCGTATCCTGCCTCGCGCATCCACTCCATGAGCAGCAGGAACTGTCTTGCCTGATCTTCCGGATCGACGCTCGTCATTTGCTTCCGCCGGATCAGGGTATCGAGGGCCGTGCGGGGTTCTACCGTCAGCGCATAGCAGGAAAGATGGGTAACTCCCAGACCGATGGCCCGTTCCACATTCTGCCGCCAGTGGGTGTCGGGCAGGGTAGGACCGCCATAGATCAGATCGATCGAAAGATTCGTCAATCCCGCGGACTGCGCCATCCCGATGCAATCGATGGCCTGCTGCGCGTCATGGGCCCGGTTCATCCACCGCAGATCGGCTTCGAAAAAAGATTGAACACCGATACTGAGACGATTGATGCCGGCGGCCTTCCAGGCTTCCAGTCTTTCCATGCTGATGTCGTCGGGATTCGCCTCGAGGGTGATCTCTGCTCCCGGCCCCACCGGAAAAAGAGTCCTGAGGCGGTGCATGATGCCGTTGAGCTCCTCCGGCTCCAGCAGGGAAGGAGTACCGCCGCCGAAATATACCGTGGCCACCGGCTCGTCTCCGATATAATCCTTCCTGAGCTCCATTTCTTTCAATAAAGCAGAGATAAAATCGTTTTTTCCCTTCATGGACGTGGAAAAATGGAAATTGCAGTAAAGACAGGCCTGCCTGCAAAAAGGAATATGGAGATAAATGCCTGCCATCGGGCAAAATTACGCCGATCTGTATTGTCCGCAAGCATGGGCCGATCGGTCCTGTCCGCAAGCTCGGCCCGATCGGACATGACCGCAAACGCGAGGCGATATGCGTGGATAGCGGCCCTACTGCTGACTGCCCTTGGCGGCCGGGCGCAATACGCTCTTCATATCCTTCCCGTCGACAGGGATTCTGTTTTTATCCTTAAAAAATTAGGGCTCGAC
>DASYSV010000606.1:0-5502 GCA_036010185.1 Puia sp. | reverse complement strand
AATATCGGCCTGATCGGTATGGGCATTGGGATCGGTCTCATCGGGAAGGCATCGGGCAATACCGCGATATTTTACATCGGTTTTTTGGCCGCATTGCTTCATACGCTGAACCATTCGTTGTATAAATCGCTGTTATTTTTTACCGCGGGCAATATTTACCGGCAAACTCATACCAGGGATATGGACCGGCTGGGGGGCCTCATCAGGCGGATGCCACAAACGGCACTCCTCTTCCTGTCCGGCTCTCTTGCTATCTGCGCTCTTCCCCCTTTCAATGGCTTTATCTCCGAGTTTCTTATATACACGGGGTTTACCGAAGGCATAAAAACGGCGGGTGTACAATTGAACCTGCTGATGATCGCGGGTATTGCCGCTTTAGCTATAGCAGGAGGTCTTTCCCTTTTCACTTTCACGAAATCGTTCGGCGTAATTTTTCTCGGGTCGCCGCGCACGGCGGCAGCTGAAAGGCCTGAGGAAGTGCCCCTGCCGATGCGGCTGCCGCTGTATGTCATCCTGCTGATCATGCTCCTTATCGGATTTTTCCCGAATACTCTTATAGGGGTGCTACTGCCGGTTGCAGATGTCTTTGATGGGGGTATTCGCGCGGGGAATTACTCCCCTAACGCCCTGTTAGGGTGGGCAGGCCCACTCTTCGGGGTCCTGGTCGGAGTGGTCTTCGTGATCTACCGCGTCCGGACTGCCCTGGTCCGCAAGATGCCCGCTCCTGTTTTGTCTACCTGGGGATGCGGCTACATCGCCCCTGACTCGCGGATGCAGTATACCGGGAAGTCATTCAGCAAGAGCCTTGCAAAGCTATTTTCCTTTTTTACCACGGAAAGTAAGAAGTACGCCGAAATAATGGGTATCTTCCCCGAAGGGCGCAGCTATCAGTCCCACTACATTGATTTCTTCGAAAGCCGGATCTTCCATTGGCTCAGGAACAGGCTCCTCGCCGCTATCAATTCCTTCGGCTTCATCCAAACGGGTCAAACGCAACAGTACGTACTCTATGGTCTCTTTTTCATGGTCATTCTTATTATTGCCAGTTTTTTAAACTATTTATAGATGTGCCTGTAGCAGTCATCATAGCCACTTTCTTTATCGCCTCCCTGTTTATACTCCTGGTCGGGGGGCGGTGGAAAGGCTTCGTTGCCGTCGCGGCTGTGCTCGTGAACGGCCTGGTGAGTGCGAACATCGCCATCCGCGCATTGACGGGGCAGGCCTTTGAAGAACACTTCTATACCGGACTTTATTTCGGCGAGCTCGCGATCCGCGTGGACGCGCTCTCCGCCTGGTTCATCCTGCTCACCGATTTTACCCTGTTGACGGGCATCCTTTATGGGATGCGTTATCTGAAGCCGTATGAAGGAAAGGCAGCGGAACTCAATGTACATTATCCCTGCTATATCCTGATCCATGTCGCTATGCTCGGGATCTTCACCATCCAACACCTGCTATGGTTTCTCACTGCCTGGGAAATCATGACATTGACTGCCTTTTTAATGATCATCTTCGATCATGGAAAAATGGAAGTGGTGAGGGCAGGCATCAATTTTCTTATCCAGGCTCATATCTCTTTCACTTTCCTCACGGTGGCGTTCATCTGGATTCACCTGCAATCAGGCGCCTACGACCTGGCCGGGGTTTCCACCTACCTGTCCCGGGCGCATCCCGCATTGGGGTTCCTGTTATTCCTCCTCTTTTTTGCCGGTTTCGGCATCAAGGCGGGGTTTGTGCCTTTCCATACCTGGCTGCCGTATGCCCATCCTGCGGCGCCTGCCCACGTCTCCGGCGTTTTGTCCGGCGTCCTGATCAAGCTGGGTATCTTCGGTATACTGCGCATCATCTTATTGGCGAGAGGAGGATTTGTGTTGATCGGTTATACGATCCTTATCTTTTCCATCGTCTCCGGCGTCTATGGGGTCGTCATGGCCATTGTCCAACACAACCTCAAGAAACTTCTCGCCTACCATAGCATTGAAAATATCGGTATCATCGGAATGGGCATGGGAGTAGGCTGTATTGGCATCGGGTTGAAAAACTACCTGCTGATTTTTGCCGGTTTCGGCGCAGCCTTACTACACACGCTGAATCACGCGCTGTTCAAATCCCTTTTATTTTATGCCGCGGGGACCGTCCACCAGGCTACCCATACGATGGACATCGAACGGCTGGGAGGCCTGGTAAAAAAAATGCCGCATACGACCGTCCTGTTCCTGGCGGGATCGGTAGCGATTTGCGGGTTGCCACCGTTGAATGGTTTTGTCTCGGAGTTCCTCCTCTACTCGGGTTTGTTCCATGGCATGGCAGCCAACCTGGAAACCTCTACTCTTTTGCTGCTGGCGGCCCTGTCCGCGCTGGCACTGATCGGGGGGCTGGCCATGCTTTGCTTTACCAAGGCGTTCGGCATTATTTTTCTTGGACGTCCACGCCATCTCCTGCCGGAACCCTTCAAAGAAGACAGGCTGGGGCTTCCTCCCGGCTATCTGACCCTTGCCCTGATGGTCGCTATCGGCCTGCTACCTTCCTTGTTCCTCCGGCTGGCGGCGCCTGCAATCGCATTGTTCACCAGCGTCCCGGGCCAGCTTCCGGCAGTCGATCTGGCGTCACATATTCCCTTACTGTCAACCATGCAGGCCATCAGCGTCTCTACCGTGGTCTTCCTGCTGATGATCCTGGCGATATTGCTTATCAAACGCAAACTGGCATCGCCGGTTGCCGCATGGTCACCGACCTGGGGCTGTGGGTATGCCGCTCCAACGGCCCGGCTTCAATATACCGCCAATTCATTCGTCAGGCCTCTGCGTAAATTGATCAGACCCCTGCTGATGATGAATAAATCCGAAGGAGTGATCGGGGGCGTTTTCCCTTCCGACCCTATCCGATCGGATACCCATCCCTACGATAAACTGGAAGCGACCCTGATCGACCGGCCGCTGCGTGGTCTGAGGCGATTCCTGGGGCGCTTCGATTTCCTCCAGAACGGAAGCGCCCCCGCCTATATCCTTTATGGGATGGGGTTTATCGTCCTTGTCCTCCTCATCCCTTTCCTGGCAGATGCCGTCACTTATTTATTCAATTTATTCAAACAGGTATAGCGTAATGGGCATACTGAACTTCCTATTGATCGCAGGTGCAAGCGGGATTTTCCCGGGGATCATCATCCGCACCAAAAGCCGATTTTCCGGCCGGAAAGGCCCGGGCATTTTTCAACCGCTGAAAGATGTCTGGAAACTGCTGCGCAAAGGCGCCGTTTACAGCGAAACGACCAGCTTCATCTTCCAGATCGCACCCAGCATCTATTTTGCCAGCGTGCTCATGGCCATTGCCATGATCCCCTTCGGCAGCAAGGGCGGACTTATTTCCTTCCCGGGGGATTTCGTGTTCTTTGCCTATGTGCTGGCCCTGGGCAAGTTTTTTACCATTATTGCCGCACTCGATACCGGCAGCAGCTTTGAAGGTATGGGCGCCAGCCGGGAGGCGCTCTATTCACTGCTCGCAGAACCCGCGTTCTTCATCCTGATGGGATCGTTTGCCCTGCTGACCGGCCATACTTCTTTCCGGGAGATCTTCGGCTCGCTGCATTTCGGCAGTGGTATCTCCTATGCCATCGGCCTACTGGCCGCCTTCGTGATCACGCTGACTACCCTCATCGAGAACAGCCGCATGCCGATCGATGATCCTAAAACCCATCTGGAGCTGACGATGGTACATGAGGTAATGATCCTGGATAACAGCGGATTCGACCTGGGTCTGATCTTACAGACCGGGCATCTGAAGTTTGCCATGTATGGCGCCCTGATCGCGAACTTCTTCCTAACGCCGGGTTCCGAGCTATATTACTCCATCGGCATATTCCTGGTGATCGAGGTACTTTTCGCCGTGGCGATCGGCGTCATCGAGTCCTTTATGGCCCGGTTCCGCATGAACCATAATCCGCAATACATATTTACGCTGACTTCGATGTCGTTATTGATCTTCCTCGGTGTGCTGCTGCTATTGGGGAAGATCGTTTAAAAAATGCAGTCTATGACCAACATATTACTCATTCTCTTTGTCATCAGCCTGGTCCACATGGGACTCTCCAAACGGCTGAATACCTATACGGCCGTTCTGGCTTTCCAGGGGATCCTCCTGTTCGGCGTAGCCTTCATCGAGCTCATACAGATCAATGTGCCAAACCTCCTTTTCGTATTGCTGGAAACCATCGGGTTCAAGACCATTGCCATCCCCTGGTTCCTCAACTATGTGATCCGGCGGAACAAGATCACACGGGAATCAGAACCATTCCTGCCGGATTTCATCTCCGTCGTTATCGTAACGACGATCATCATCGGCTCCTTCCTGCTATCCAATGTCATCCGGGATACGCATGTCCGAAAAATATTGTTCGTCGCGGCTCTGTCGGCTTTGTTCACGGGTCTATACTTCATCATCTCCCGCAAAAAGATCATTACGCACGTCATGGGGTTTCTTGTCATCGAGAACGGCGTATTCGTCCTGTCGCTGGCGGTGGGTGCTGAAATGCCCTTGTTGGTGAACATCGGCATCCTGCTGGATATTTTTGCCAGCGTATTTCTGCTGGGGGTATTCGTGAACAAGATCGGCGATGTGCTGCAGGATCAGGATGTCGACCAGCTTAGAAACTTAAAAGACTAATCGATCGTTATGATGGGAATCTATCTCACCGGCGCCATACTCATCGGCTCCGCGCTTTTCCTGAACAGGCACAGGGGATGGAATTATCTCCTGGTCACGGCTTTCGTGCTATTGCAGTGGGCGCTGACGATCCATGTCTGGACTCACCGGGACCGGACAGACCTTGTCTACTTTACGCCGGACGCGCTGGCGGTCCTTTTCCTGACGACCCTGAGCGTGATCAGCGTGCCGGCCTTCTGGCATAGCTATCGTTATTTCGCCTCGGACAAAGAGATCCCGAGAGAACGTAGCATTTACTTTGCCGCAATGGTCGTTCTGCTGGCGGCACTCAGTGCGGCCTACCTGTCCAATCATATCGCCATCACCTGGATCTTTGTGGAGCTGACGACGCTGAGCGCTTCGGCGCTGATCTATCATCGCCGGAATGTGCGCACGCTTGAAGGCACCTGGAAATATGTATTCGTCTGTTCCATCAGCATTACCCTGGTCTTTATCGGTATCCTGCTCCTGACGATGGGGGTACAGGAGGCCGGCTTCAGCGATCTGAGCTATACATCCCTCGCCGCCAGGGCAGGTCTGTTCAATACCTTCTGGCTCAAGCTGGCCTTTCTTTTTATCTTCACCGGTTTTACGGTAAAGGCGGGCCTGGTGCCGATGTATACCGCGGGCATCGATGCCAAGGATAAGGCCCCGTCCCCCGCGGGCGCGTTGTTCAGCAGCGTACTGATCATGGTCGGGTTCCTCGGCATCTTCCGGGTCTATGCGATCATCAGCCATACGGAGATATTTCCATGGGCCGGCAGGATACTGTTCATCTCAGGATTTCTTTCCGTCTTCGTGGCC
>DASYSV010000600.1:0-2870 GCA_036010185.1 Puia sp. | reverse complement strand
GACGCGAAATACGGAAAGTACCTGCAGAACCAGGAGAAGGTATTTCTTCGGGATTCGGTGGTAGTGAAGAATATCCTGAAGGGCGATACGCTCCGCTGCAAGACCCTTTGGTGGGATCAGCATACCGAGCGTTTCACGACGGATGACTCGGTACGCATCTATACGCCGGACAAGATCCTTTATGGAACGGGCATGGAGGCGGACCAGAATTTCCGCTGGTACACGATCCGGCATATGACAGGAATGGTGCTCAACTCCGGTGGGAATATCCCGAAACAGTAAAATAAACAATATGGAATACCGTCGTTTAGGGAGGTCGGGTCTGCAGATGAGCGTCCTGTCCTTCGGCAGCTGGGTTACCTTTCACGGGCAGATAGAAGACAAAAACGCCGACGAGCTCATGAGCATCGCATATGAGCAGGGGATCAATTTTTTCGACAACGCGGAGACCTATGCGGACGGTGAGAGCGAGAAGATGATGGGCCGCGTGCTCCAGCGGAAGAGCTGGGACCGGACCTCTTATATCGTCTCTTCGAAAGCATATTTCGGCTCCCGGAAGCGGCTGCTCCCGAATATGACGGGTTTAAGCCGTAAACATCTTGTCGAAGCCTGCAACGAGGCCCTGGACCGTCTCCGGCTGGATTATCTCGATCTTTATTTCTGTCATCGTCCCGATCCGAATACGCCCATGGATGAAGTCGTCTGGACCATGCACAACCTCGTACAGCAAGGCAAGATACTCTATTGGGGTACGAGTCAATGGAGCGCCGCCGAGATCATGGAGGCCCATAGCGTGGCGCAGCAATACCGCCTTATCGGGCCGGTGATGGAGCAACCCCAATACAATATGTTCGAGCGCTATAAGATGGAGCTCGAGTACCCGCCCATCTTCCGGAACGTGGGCATGGGTACGACCATCTTCAGCCCGCTGGCGGCGGGGTTCCTCACAGGCAAATACCAGGGCGGCATCCCCGAAGGCTCCCGTCTCTCGATGGAAGGCTTCGATTGGCTGAAACGGCGTTGGCTGAAAGAAGACAGGATCGGCAAGGTGGAACAGCTGAAAACGATTGCCGCCCGTCTTGAAACCTCTCTGCCTGCCCTGGCCATCGCGTGGACCATCGTCAATCCGAATGTGACTTCGGCCATTCTGGGTGCGACCAAAAAAGACCAGTTGATGGAGAACCTGAAGGCTTTGGACGTGGTGCCGAGGCTGACGCCAGACGTGATGGCAGGGATCGAGGAGATCCTGCAAAACAAACCGCATTTCGATATGGCTTAATAATCAATGCATTAACGGCTCAGCTGCAACGTGCGGCTTCCTTCACCCTGCCTCCCGCAGCTTCCTCACCCGCCTCCCGCGGGGTTTTTTGTTAAATTAATTCAATTAAACGTTTGTTTAATTCAAACGTTTGTTTAATTTTGTGCCGTCAATTCGTAACGATAATGTCAGATAAAAGAGAACATATCCTGATCGAAGCCGAGAAGCTTTTTGGAGAAAGGGGGTTTGATGGGACTTCGGTCCGGGACATCGCACAAAACGCAGGGGTCAACCTGGCGATGATCTCTTATTATTTCGGCTCCAAAGAGAAATTGCTGGAGTCGCTGGTCGTATACCGTGCCGAATATGCCTATGGTATCCTGGAAGAGCTGAATAAGGATCAGTCTCTCAGTCCCTGGGACAAGATCGACCGGCTGATCGATTTCTATGTCGACCGGATCCTGAACAATCTGCGCTTCCATAACATCATGTACCAGGAATCCACCGCCGTCCGGTCGGAAGAGATCAAGCAGAGGATCTTCGCGATCAAAATGCGCAATCTCGACCAGATCACCAAGATCATCACCGACGGTCAGCAAAAACGTCTGTTCCGGCAGGTGGACATCCCCATGACGGTGGGGACGCTGATGGGAACGATCTCTTACTATACCCAATCCCGGACCTACAGTTGTAACATCCTTGCCATAAGAGAAGACACCGACGACGAATCGTATCGCGCAACACTTTCCCCGCGTCTGAAGGCGCACCTCAAACAAGTGATGAGGGCTCATCTGGATATCCGTAATGATTCCGGACAGCAGCCATACCAGCCGCAGGGATGATTTCCGATACCAAAATTTATTGAACCGAAAGACTAAATACCAGACCAACATGGAAAAAAAGTTTGCAGGATTTTTATGCGCCTTCCTTTTCACCGTCGCTATAGCGGGCGCTCAACCCCGAACGCTCACGCTGGATTCGGCGGTGGAAATGGGGGTCCGGAACAGCAAACAGCTGAAACGTTCGCAGAATAAGATCGAGGAATCCCTGGTCCGGCTCGACCAGGTGAAGGACGACGCACTGCCGAGTGCCAAGGTCAGCTTTCAATATTTGCACGCACTGATGCTGTCCCGGATGATCGCTATTCCCGGGGTCACGAAGGAGCCGATCAAGATCCCATTCGATTTCCCCGCCTGGATGGGAACACTCTCCGTAACCGAACCCATCTTCGCGGGCAACAGGCTCAAATATGCCCGCCAGTCGGCCAATCTGATGATAGAAATGAGCCGTCTCGATGCCGATAAGGATAAGGAAGATGTCATCTATCTCGTGATCAATTCGTACCTGAACTACGACAAGATCCTCGAGAACCAGCTCATCGTCGCGCGAAATATGCAGGATGTGCAAAACAAGCTCGATGAGATCACCAAATATGAAAGCCAGGGCCTGGCCACGCAGAACGATGTACTTCGTTACCAGCTGCAGAAATCGCAGATGGAGCTCACCGAGATCGAGCTGGAGAACAACCGAAAGATCGCCAACTATAATATGAATATCCTGCTGGGTCTGCCGGACTCGACGGATATCATCCTCCCTCCGCTGGACTATAAGA
>DASYSV010000596.1:0-8717 GCA_036010185.1 Puia sp. | reverse complement strand
TGCGCCTCGCCCGTATGCATACCTTCGCGACGCGAGGCATCCCTTTGCGGCGCGTCCCTGTTATACGATGCATCCCGCTGAGGGGCATCCCGCTGAGGGGCATCCCCCCGCGACGCATCCCCACGCGACGCATCCCCACGCGACGCATCGCGATGCGCGGCCGGATGAACTTTAGCGACAGGCGCGGCTTTTGACGCAGCCATCTGTTCCACCGGCTCTTCTTCTTCTTTTTTGCGCGGCTTCTTCAGCATCGGCTTTTCTTCCTTCTTGTTGCGCGTTTCTTTTTTAGGATCGGCTTTTTTAGGTTTATTATCCTCGCCGCTTTCTACAATGGCTTCTTCGGTACTGTTACCGGTAGTGGTCTTTATGATGCGTTTGCGTTTGGGCTTGTCATCGGCGGTCTCGCCTTTTCCTTCGCTTGCGACAACGGCTTGTTTATCGAGTATCTTGTAAATGAGTTCCTGCTTGTCCAGTTTTTTTGCACCAGCAATCTTCAATTGTTCAGCTATATCGAGGAGTTCCGGAACGAGCATGTCGTTCAATTGGAGAATATCGTACATAAAATAACTTGAGAGTTGAACAGCATTCTCAAACAGTAAGACTGTCTAGTTGAAAATGTTTGAAATGAATTATTGAATTATATGAACAGAAAGTTTAAAACTGATAAGCTGTGAGCATTGGAAAGGGAAACTGATCAGCTTAATTCCACTGCAATTTTAGCATAAAAATGCATAATTCAAAAAAAAATTTTTAAAGCACCTGAGTTTCAGTCGATTTTCGGCAATTTTGCACCACGAAATTTAATCAGGCAAACCATGTTCAACACAAGAGTGAAAGTGAAGGCGCTGCTGGCCGCCACCCCGGATGAACGCGAAATTACCGTGATGGGATGGGTGCGCAGCTTCCGCAACAACCAATTCATTGCCCTGAATGACGGATCGACCAATTCGAACCTGCAGGTAGTGGCCGAATTGGGTGTTTTCGATGAGTCTTTACTGCGGAAGATAACCCCCGGAGCGTCGATAAAAGTGACGGGACAGCTGATCGCCTCGCTGGGCAAGGGCCAGACCGTGGAGGTAAAAGCGCGGACGATCGAGATCCTGGGCGAATGCAATCCCGATACCTATCCTCTTCAGCTGAAGAACAGACCCAGTCTCGAATATCTGCGTGACATAGCGCATCTCCGATTCCGTACCAATACATTTGCTGCCATCTTTCGGATCCGGCATGCCCTCTCGTTCGCGATCCACCGGTTTTTCAACGAAAGGGGTTTCGTTTATCTGCATACCCCGATCATCACGGCGTCGGATGCCGAAGGCGCGGGAGAGATGTTCCATGTGACCACCCTGCCTTTCGACAGTACACCGCGTAAGGAGGATGGGTCCGTCGATTTCGCGGAAGACTTCTTCGGCCGCGCCACCAACCTGACAGTGAGCGGGCAGCTCGAAGGAGAGCTCGGCGCCATGGCTCTTAGCGAGATCTATACCTTCGGACCCACGTTCCGGGCCGAGAACTCGAACACCGCGCGTCACCTCGCCGAATTCTGGATGATCGAGCCGGAAATGGCCTTTTACGATCTCGAAGACAATATGAACCTGGCCGAGGCTTTCATCCAATACCTGATCCGATATGTAATGGAGAACAACCGGGAAGATCTCGAATTCCTGGCGCAGCGTCAGGCGGAAGAAGAAAAACAGAAACCGCAGGCGGAGAGAAGCGAGTTCGGATTGATCGAAAAACTGGAATTCGTCCTGAATAACGATTTCGAACGGATCACCTATACCGAGGCCATCGACATTCTTCTTCAATCGCCCGCTTACAAAAAGAAAAAATTCCAGTACGAAGTAAAATGGGGTATCGACATGCAAAGCGAGCACGAACGGTATCTCGTGGAAAAACATTTTAAAAAACCCGTCATCGTCACCGGCTATCCCGCCGCCATAAAGGCTTTCTATATGCGCCGCAATGAGGATGGAAAGACCGTCGCCGCCATGGACATCCTTGTGCCCGGCATCGGTGAGCTGGTCGGCGGCTCTCAGCGCGAGGAGAGGCTCGAAAAGCTGGAGGAAAGAATGAAGGAAATGCATGTTCCGATCGAAGAGATGTGGTGGTATCTCGATACGCGTCGTTTCGGAACGGTGCCTCATGCAGGATTCGGTCTGGGGTTCGAGCGGATGATGCTGTTCATCACCGGCATGACGAATATCCGCGACGTGATCGCCTTCCCGCGGGCGCCTAAGAGCGCGGAGTTCTAGGAAAAGCCTACCTTTATTCAAACCTTTACAATGGCCATTCCAGTCGTCGATCTTTCCGAATTCTCAGGCGCCCCTTCTCAAAAAGCAACATTCGTTTCCGCCCTCGGAAAAGCCTACGAAGAAGTGGGCTTCGTCGCAGTAAAGAACCATGGCATCCCCACCTCGACCATCGACGGTCTGTATTCGAATACGAAGGCCTTTTTCGGATTGCCACATGAGACCAAAAGAAAATATGAGATCGCCGGTCTCGCCGGCCAGCGCGGCTTTACTTCTTTCGGAAAGGAACATGCCAAGGGCAGCAAGGCTCCGGACCTGAAAGAGTTTTTTCAGTTTGGACAGACGGTTGAAGACCATGATCCGATAAAGGCGGAATATCCCGACAATGTGCAGGTAAAAGAGCTGCCGGAATTCAATCCTCTTTTCGTCCGGGCCTATCGTTCTTTCGAGCGGTCGGGCACCGCCCTTCTGCAGGCCATCGCCATCTATCTGGGTCTCGACGAACACTATTTCGATGCGTATGTCCACAATGGCAATTCCATTTTGAGGGCGATCTATTATCCGCCGATAAAAGAGGAGCCGAAATCGGCCATCCGGGCCGAACAGCATGAGGATATCAACCTGATAACGCTGTTAGTTGGAGCCAGCGCCGATGGGCTTCAGATCCTTTCCAAACAGAACGAATGGGTGCCCGTAACCTCGCTCCCGGATCAAATCGTTGTGAATGTGGGAGATATGCTTCAGCGGTTGACCAACAACCGGCTCAAATCGACCACCCATCGAGTTGTCAATCCTCCAAAGGAGCTCTGGGGGACCGCGCGTTTCTCCATTCCCTTTTTCCTGCATCCTAAAAGCAGCATGAGCCTGGCCTGTCTGCCCTCCTGTATCGATTCACGACATCCAAAGGCCTATCCGGACGCTACCGCCGGGGAATACCTCGATGAGCGTTTGCGTGAGATCGGACTAAAGAAATAGGGCGAGGACCGCCCCGTGCCAGGTCTTGACCGCCGCTCACCCCGTTTTTCCACCTTTTATCCAATCATCAAAAGAAATTCCCGCGGCTCGGTCCATGGCGGAAAGACACGTCCATGCTATATTCCAGGCCTGTTCTGCCTTCCTGACGATAAAAAATACCTTCTTTAAAATAGTACTGTGTGTTGCATAGTACTAGAAAAGCACATATCTTTGATTTGTTAAGGATAATTAACCTGTTTTTCCGGTGTTACCGATCGGCGCCGGGGGGACGGGAAAAGTAAAAAACTCAGCGTATGAATATCGAAAATACTCAGAGTCAGATGCGCAAAGGGATCCTGGAGTTCTGCATCCTCTCTGTAATCAGGCGCGGTGAGGCGTACCCTTCGGACATCGTAGAAGAAATGAAGAACGCCAACCTGAACATCCTGGAAGGAACCCTTTATCCCCTGCTGACACGACTCAAAAATGCAGACATGCTGACCTACCGTTGGGTGGAAAGCAATTCCGGCCCTCCACGCAAATATTTCTCCCTCACGCCAAAAGGGGAAGAGTTTTACGGTGAGCTGGAAGCCACCTGGAACGAACTGGCCAATGCCGTACATGCCCTAACGAATAACACCCATTAGCAACCTTTGAATGCACGAAAGACACCATTTCAACCTCCAAATACACTTACAATGAAAAAGATCATTAATATCAATTTCCATAGCCGGGTGATCCCTATCGAAGAGTCCGCCTATGAGATCTTGCAACAATACATCGGAAGTCTCCGCAGGTACTTTGCGCATGAGGAGGGGAGGGACGAGATCATCAGCGATATCGAGAACCGCTTCGCGGAACTGTTCTCCGATACCCTGAAAAAAGGAGCGCCCTGCATCACCGATGCCGATGTCGAAGCCAACATTGCCAGCATGGGACGCCCCGAAGAATTCGAGGGGGAAGAGAATGCAGGCGCCGCAGGGCCCTCAACCGGGACTTCAACGGCCGCAGGCAGTGCCCAGAATACGGGCACAGGCGCCAACCCCAACTGGCAATTCGCCGGCGAGCCGCGCAGACTCTATCGCGCCGACAACGATAAGATCCTCGGCGGCGTATGCGCCGGTCTTGCCAACTATCTCCGGCTGGACCCCGCCATCGTCCGGATCATCTTCGTACTCATGCTTTTCGGCGGTGGTTTCGGTTTTCTCCTCTATATGGTCCTCTGGGTCGTCCTCCCTACCCGATCGCTGCCGGCCGCCGTCCGCAAACGTCTGTACCGCAACCCGGATGATCGCGTCATCGCCGGTGTTGCCAGTGGTCTGGCCGCCTATTTCCATATCGAGGTCTGGATCCCCCGGCTCGTCTTCGTCCTGCCGTTCGCGCTGGGCATCGTGGCCGCGATATTCCGCGGATTCTGGTGGCATTGGGGGGATCATTTCAACGGAGGCGGCTTTTTCGCCGGCGGGTTCGGCGGATCGCTCATCATCAGCTATATCGTCTTATGGATAGTGCTTCCCGAGGCCAATTCGGCCTCGGAGAAGCTCGAGATGCGCGGTGAAAAAGTGGATCTGGAGTCCATTAAGAATACCATCAAAAGCGATCTCGAAGGCTTCAAGGGCAGGGCCAAAGAAATGGGCACCGAAATGGGCCAACGTTTTCAGCAGGTGGGTAAGGAAATGAAACAGAGCACCCAGAACTGGGCATCGGAAGCGGCTCCTACCATCCGGCAGACCAGCAATAGCTTCGGGCATGCCATAGGGGTATTGTTCAAAGCCTTTTTTCTCTTCATCGCAGGCTGTATCGCCTTCGCGCTGATCATGGCGCTCGCAGCGCTGGTCTTCCGCGGAAATGGGGTACTCCATGTGAAGAATTTTATCCTGGAAGGGTTCTGGCAGAACTTCCTGGCCTGGGCCGGGTTCTTCCTGTTCCTGATCATACCGGTGATCGCCCTCCTCACATGGCTGATCCGCCGCATCTCCGGGACCCGTACGCGCAGACATTACCTGGGTTATGCATTCATGACTCTGTGGGTCATTGGTCTTTTTTGTATCATCGCCCTGAGCGGAATGGTCATGAATAATTTTCAGTCCCGTCAACATGCGGAAGAAACTTTCCCGCTAATGCAGCCGACCCATGGCAAGCTGCTGGTCAACGCGAACTATGATGAGAACCGTTATGGCGATACCGATGAATGGTTCAATGTCGACTGGGGACGCAACAACGCCTTTCATATCCTTAACGACGACAGCGTATTGTTGAGGACAGTGCGGGTGAATGTGTTGAAAAGCGACGATTCCGCCTTTCATGTCCAGCTGATCAAGCTGAGTCATGGCAACAGCGGCGCCAATGCCCGGGAGCTTGCCACCGACATCCGGTTCCCCGTCAATCAAAATGACAGTATCCTTACGCTGCCGAGGGGCTTCACCATCACTCCGGGTGAGAAGTTCCGCAACCAGCAGGTATTGGTTCAGATCTATGTCCCTGTAGGGCGGCGTATCCAGCTCAGCAGGTCGGTAAAAGACTATAACTATTTCAATATCGACCCGCGCCGCCGGCACATTTCCTGGAATGACGGTCACCGGTATTACGAATGGGACGAAGATCTCGATGAAGGGAACACCTACAATTGGAACAGCAATACCGAATATGTGATGACCCCGGGCGGTCTGGTACGGACAGACCGGAATACGGATGAGGACAATCAAAAGCTGGATCGCCGGCCCAACCATAAGAACAATGACAATGCCGACGAAGACGAGCCCGGCTACAGCAGCCCGAAATCTGCCAGGCCAAATAACGGCGGATACCGCTACAAGGGCCCCGGGTCCCAACCCGAAAAGAAAACGACCGACTCGACACCCGCCAAAAGAACGGCGATGACGGCAAAACCGGCAGACTGCAGCACATGCCTGCTCTCCGCCCTCGATAATATTTAGCCGGTTCATCCCTGAAGACGATGCGTTCGTGTCGCCGATACCCCGGTCTATCCATGATCTTCGTTGGTTGAAGTTGGAACATAGCCGCCCGGCCTCTGCCGGGGGGCTTTTTTTCCTATATTTGCCCCCGCTGAAAAGTCAATACATGAAGCACACTCCTTTTACATCGATGCATATCGGGCTCGGAGCCAAAATGGCGGAATTCGCCGGCTACAATATGCCCATCAGCTATAGCGGTATCAATGACGAGCATCTTGCGGTACGAACCAATGCCGGCGTCTTCGACGTCAGCCATATGGGGGAGTTCATCGTCAAGGGTGAGCATGCTCTCGATCTCATCCAACGGGTGACCACCAATGACGCTTCGAAGCTGAGCGCCGGGAAAGCCCAGTACAGCGCGCTGACCAATGACAAGGGAGGCATCGTGGATGACCTGATCGTGTATTGTCTCGAAGAGAACAAGGCCTATATGCTGGTAGTCAATGCGTCCAATATTGAAAAGGATTGGAAATGGATATCCGCGCACAATACCGCTAAGGCGGAAATGCACAATATTTCCGACAAGACCTGTCTGCTGGCGATCCAGGGACCCAATGCCACTAAGATCCTCCAGCCGCTGACCGGGATCGATATCCTCAATCTCTCCTATTATACATTTGCAAAAGGAACGTTCGCCGGGGTCGACAATGTCCTGATCAGCGCCACTGGTTATACCGGGGCGGGAGGTATCGAGATCTATTTTGAAGATAAGGACGGAGCCGCAGAGACCATCTGGAACAAGATTTTCGGGATCGGAAGTCCTCAAGGTCTGAAACCCATAGGTCTCGGCGCCCGGGATACCCTGCGTCTGGAAATGGGCTATTGTTTGTACGGGAACGATATCGACGATACTACCAGCCCGCTCGAAGCAGGTCTGGGCTGGATCACCAAGTTTGCAAAACCCTTCACCGCCCGGGAGATCCTCGAAAAACAAAAGGCTGCCGGTCCGGCGCAAAAAATGGTCGGGTTCGTGATGGAGGAGAAAGGCATCCCCCGGCATGACTACGAGATCAAGGATTTTTCCGGAACGACGATCGGACGTGTGACCTCGGGCACGCAGAGCCCGTCGCTCGGAAAGGCCATCGGGATGGGCTATGTCCGTCCGGCGTTTTCCCAGTTGGATACCAAGGTCTACATCAAGGTAAGGGACAAGCTTTTGCAGGCCCGCGTGGTAAAGTTTCCCTTTAGCTGATCGAAAAAGACGGGCGGCAACCGCGCGCTTTGCTTCCCCGCCAACGCTTTGGAATGATTTTTTCTTACAATCAAGGCATCCAACACCTAAGTAATGCCTACCATCCATCTTACCACTTTTATCGCTGCCCCCGCGGACAGGGTCTTCGATCTGGCCCGGAGCATAGACTTACATCGTAAATCCATGGCGCATACCGACGAACAGCCGATCGCCGGCGTCACCTCGGGTTTGATAGGACTGGATGAAACGGTAACCTGGAAGGCAAAACACCTGATGAAGACCCGGATCCTGAAATCGAGGATCAGCGCCATGAACCGTCCTTTTTCTTTCACTGACGAAATGGTGAGCGGGGATTTCAGGAGCCTTCGGCATGAACATCATTTCAAGCCGACCGGGAACGGCACCCTGATGATCGATCTGATGCATTTCGAAAGCCCTTATGGAAGTCTCGGCCGGCTGATAAACAACATCTTTCTTACCCGTTATCTCAGGGGCCTGCTCGAGATGCGTAACCATCAACTAAAGGAGTATGCCGAATCTGAAAAATGGAAATTCATCCTCGAGAAATAGCTTCGGTCCCCGTTACATTGCCACGAACGCCCTATCTTTACGCCTCGCGAAAATCCTCCGGCAGTGATTTTCGCGCTAACTGATCCCACGTTTCCCTTTATGACCAATTCCAAACCTGATCTTCATACGGCATTGTCTCCTGCCTTGCTCCATTTATACGATGTAAACCATGCCATCGTAGTGATCATCGATGTCCTCCGTGCAACCTCTACCATCGCCACCGCACTGTACAATGGCGCCAAATGCGTGATCCCCGTGGACAGCGTCGCCAAATGTATCGAGCTCGGTCGCCAGATCGACGGCATAACGGCCGGGGAAAGAGATGGCATGATCGCCGAAGGTCTTCAGCACGGCAACTCACCCTTCGAATACCCCCGGGAATTCGTCGGAGGCAAGACCCTTGTCCTCACAACCACCAACGGCACCAAGCTGCTGCATATGGCCCTCGACCGCGGTGCGGGTCAGATCGTAACGGGTTCATTTCCCAATCTGGATGCGGTCTGCCGCTATCTCGTTGCCCAAAACCAACCCGTAGTACTGGGGTGCGCGGCCTGGAAGGACCGCGTGAACCTCGAGGACATGCTGTTTTGCGGCGCCGTCATCCACGAGGTGAAAAGCCATTTCTCCATCAATTGCGATTCCTCGCAGGTCGCCGAAACGGTATACCTCCAGGCTGAGAAAGACCTGTTCGGGTTCATGAAGTCGAAGGATGCGTCGCACTATCATCGGCTCTCGGGGTATGGGTTGGAGAAGGATATAAGATATTGTCTAACG
>DASYSV010000566.1:0-4407 GCA_036010185.1 Puia sp. | reverse complement strand
CGCCGTTAGGGCCCAGAAGACCGAACATGCCGTTGCCCAGAGTTAGCGATACATTGTTCAGGGCACAAACGCCGTTGGAGTAGGTCTTGGAAAGCTGATCGATGACGAGTTGCATAGGAGAGACGTTTAGTGATGTATGTCGATAGTGGCGTGTTTCAGATTGTTACCCGCAAGCTCGATATGCGAGCTATCGGTGCCGGTAATTCCCATTCGGGTTACGGTGGACCAGCGATCGTTGAGCGTCGAGTTTCCGTCGAGATCGATGCCAGCCGACCGGATGGAGGCCGAACGATTGAGCATCATATAGCTATTCACGAGGTGAATGTCCAGGCTGTCGAAGAACGCTTTAGGGCGGGGAGTGGGGGTAGACTCATCATAATCCGCTACCTCGACGGTGGAATTGGTTGCGGTGAGGCGGATGGAAGGAGCGTCGGTCATGCTATCCGATCCCCCAAGGACCAGCTGTCCGTTCAGCATGCGAATTTCCCTGAAATCACGGCCATAGATATTCACCTGGGGAAGATGGTTGCTGTAGGACTCGTCGACAAAAGGACGATGGAGCGTCCCGGCAAAATCGCCCGTGATCACCAGGGTGTCACCCGACTCCCGGTATTGCGGCATCGGCAGGTTTCCTTCGGGACCTACCTGGCCGGTCATCCAGGGTTTGTCGGCGGGATCTTTCTGTTTGGGCAGCTCGATATAGAACGAATCGCAAGGATAAAAATTCACCCAGATGGTTCCGACGAGCGAAATTACGACAGGCCGGTGCGGATGGTATTGGACGAATCTTGTTTTCAGCAGCTGATGCACGGTGAGGATATCCCCATGCCGGTATCGGGCATAAAGAGTCAGGTGGATACAACAGGTGAGTACTGCCGCCCCGGCTACCATCGCCACTAATATTTTGTCGCTTGTCTTACGTAGTCGCATCGTCATGGTTTCATTTGTTTTTTGAAATGCTGGTATCGCGGGCTCAGCTCGGCCGGGTCCATGCCTAACAGGAAGAGATTGCGAAATACGCCCGGGAGGTCCTTTTCGATGAATTGCGTCTTGCGATAGCGGGTGGCCTGCGCCACTGCGTCGACGGCGGTAAAAAGACCGATACCCCGTTGGTTGAAGAGGATCGATTCCTGTTGCAGGAACTCATAGGTACGCATCACGGTATTCGGGTTCACTTCCAGCTGGACCGCCAATTCCCGGACGGAAGGGATCCGCTCGCCGGGGAGCCATTCCTTCAGCAGGATCTTCTCGCACACGAAATCGGCGATCTGCACGTATATGGGTTGTGATTCTCTGAACTGCATTATACTTGCTTTTCTTTGAGACGATACCAGGTGACGATCCAAAGGAGGACCGGCGGTGCGCACTGAACCAGCAGGATAACGGCGTTCTCGGCAGACTCCGGCAACGCAACCAGCTTATCCGTATTTCCCGCCGCATCGCGGGAAAACCAGCCTGTCCATCCATTGTACCATCCTGACGGCAGCAGCGGCAGGATGACCCTGGCCTGGACCGTCATGATGCCGAGGAGTCCTACCGCCAATACGACTACCATCCTGATGAAGGAATAGCGGGTAAAATAGACCGACCCAAGGAGGAAGGCGGATTGGACGCTGAAAAAGGCAAACAGGAAAAGATGCATTTCTTTTTCAAAACCGGGGCCATAGGCACCCGTAAAGACATTGTAAACAGGCATCGCGAGAATCCGAATGGTGGTGTTCGGATAGTTGCGGGGCGAGGATGCAATGATCCGGTTAGCGATCCTGACCAATGGGATATCCACCGCGTAAAAAATGATCGTGTAGACGACGAAAAAGAGCAGGATGCCGAACAGCAGCGCGCAAAGCAGCTTTTCCAGCTGAGAGGCGGGTAGCGCGAGGAAACCGACGCCGTCTCTTTTCGAGCTCAGCTCTGCGAAAAGAGTGCTGGCATAAAGGCTGCCGGTTATATAGAGACCGACGAAATAGGTCATATACTGGTAAATGACATTCATCGGCGTATACTTATCCATCACCAGTATAAAGGAGAACCAGACGATCAGCAGGCCGGCAATCGCGAGGAGAGCCAGCAGATACCGTTTCCGGTTCTCATCCCAGTGTTTGGAGACCAGCAGGCACCATCGGGACCAGTTAAAGAGTTCGGACCTTGGTTTCATGGATGAAAGATAGAGGTGAGGGTTTTGGGATCGAGCGTGATGGCCTTGTACAGCATCTCCAGATCGGGGCGGCTGTCTTCCTGATCCGTATTGCGAAGGATCAGCGCATTTCCTTTGAGCGATGATTCACGATACATTGCGCGGGCCGCCTCTTCGGGATCGAAAGAAAATTTAAAGAGCAGTTTCGAAGCGATGCGTTCCAGGTCCTGGTCGAAGACGATGCGGCCTTCATCGATGATCATGATCCGGTCGATGAGCTGTTCGAGGTCCCTGACCTGGTGGGTGCTGATGAGGATCGACCGTTTTTCGTCGATGGCTCCGGCGATCACCTTGCGGAACTGGCTTTTGCTCACGATATCGAGACCGTTGGTAGGTTCGTCCAGTAATAGCAGCGGGGCGTTGGTGGCAAGGGCAAAACTGATCAGGACTTTTTTTTGCTGTCCATAGCTCATCTCGTTGAGCCTGGCGTCAGTCGGAACGTTGAATTCCCCGATATAGCGTTCGAATTGGGGCTTGTCGAACAAGGAATAAAACGGCGCCATATGTTTTATCCACCGCTGTAAACCGATGGGCGGCAGCTGGAAATCCTCCGGAAGGAGAAATACTCTTTCGAGAAAGGAAGGTTGTCTTTTTCCCGGAGTGTAACCGAAGGCGTCGATGCTGCCTTGCTGAGGGAAAAGAAAACCGCCGATATTGCGCAGAAGGGTGGACTTTCCCGTGCCGTTGCGGCCGAGCAGACCATAGATGGTGCCGGGTTTTAGTTCAAGGTTGAGACTGTCGAAGACCTTGCGGCGGCCATAGGAGAAATATAGGTTTTGAATGCTGACCATACTTGGTGTACTAGTGAAATAGTACACTAAGATGCGATGAAATTTCGGGATCTGCAAATTTTTTTAGAAATCGTCCGCATCGCGATAGGCCTTGATCAGGGCTTTCTCTCCTTCGGCGCCGGTGCCTGCCATCCCGTGTTCCATACCGAGGACGCCGGTGTACCCTTTTGCGTGGATATGTTTGAAGATATTGTGATAGTTCATCTCCCCGGTGCCCGGTTCCTTGCGGCCGGGATTATCACCGATCTGGAAATAGGCGATATGCTCCCATGCGCGGTCGATATTGGGTATCAGGTCACCCTCGTTGCGTTGCATGTGGTACATGTCGAAAAGATATTTACAGGAGGGGTTGTTCACCGCCTCGCAGATCATCACCGTCTGATCGGGATGTCGCAGAAAAAGTTCCGGCGTATCGCTCAGCGCTTCGAGGACCATGATCAGACCGTGCGGTTCGAGGATCTCGCAAGCCTTTCGCAACGCATGGATGACATGCGTCGTTTGATAACCCATGGCCAGCTTCCTGTCGTAGTTGCCCGGGACCACTGTGATCCATTTGCCGCCGCAACGGGCGGCTACGTCGACGGCTTCGTGACAGGCACGCAGGAATCTTTCCAGCCAGACGGGATCGCCCGAGCAGAGGGACGTGCTTACCGGCCAGTGATCGAAATTCAGCACGAATACGCCCATGGTCATCCCGAGTTGTCGAAGGGTATCGCCGATACGCGTCTGCTCATCGGCCGGGCGGTCCATCATGCCGTTGTCCTCGATGGCCCGAAAACCCTGCGCGTGTGCGAAACGGATCTGATCGGTGAATGCCGGTCCTCCGAGATTGCGGAACATACCGTCATGAATGCCATAGTTGAGGTGGAAAGGTGCCCCGTCGGACGCAGCCGAAGCGATCGTCCGGCTGACCAGCGGCGGCGAGACCATGGCGGCGCCCGCCAAAACCGACCTGGATAAGAATTCTTTTCGCTGCATGGTTATAAATGTAGGAAATAATTTCCCTATATTCATGGCGCTATGCTCCAAAAGACTCCCTCACAACGATTGTATTCGCTTGACGCCCTGCGCGGATTCGATATGTTCTGGATCGCCGGCGGCGAAGAGATCTTCCATGTCCTTGCCAAAATAACCGGCCACCCGTTCTGGCAGGCATTATCCGATCAGTTCGAGCATCCTGCCTGGAACGGCTTTCATGCCTATGATCTGATCTTCCCGCTCTTTTTGTTCATCGCCGGGGTGGCGACGCCCTATTCCGTCGGTCGCGCCCGGGAGAAAGGGGACTCCAGGAAAAAGCTGCTGATGCGGGTGATACGGCGCGGTCTGATCCTCGTATTGCTGGGCGTCATCTACAACAACGGGCTCAAGCTTCATCCGCTGTCCGAGATCCGGTTCTGCAGCGTCCTGGGAAGGATCGGTCTG
>DASYSV010000557.1:0-6738 GCA_036010185.1 Puia sp. | reverse complement strand
TCAATGCGGGCGGGAATCAGGCGAATGGAAAACAATTCATCACCAAACTGAAGCAGGACCTGTCTGGGGTCGTTTATTCTGCCAACTTCGGACCGGCGGGGACGGCTCATCCGCAGATATCTCCGACAGCCTTCCTGGTGGATCGCTGCGAGAACGTGTATGTAGCCGGCTGGGGAGGGGGACCCGACAGTACGGATCATTATGCCAACAGCACCACCAATGGGCTAATTGTGACGGCTGGTGCATTCAAGACAGCGACGGACGGGGAGGACTTTTATTTTTTCGTTTTGCAGAAGAATGCGGCGTCTCAGCTATTCGGCAGTTTCTTCGGACAGCAGTATGGCAATTTCGGGGATCATGTGGATGGCGGGACGAGCCGGTTCGACAAACAGGGGGTAATCTATGAAGCCGTGTGTGCGAATTGTTATGGCGGGGCGCAGTTCCCGACGACTCCCGGGGCCTATGCGCAGCTGAACGGGACGGGAACGGGTGCGTGCAATGAAGCTGCCGTTAAGATCGCTTTCAATTTCGCCGGAGTTGCGGCGGGGTTGAAAGTGGTTACGCATGGCCGTGGCGACAGCGTAGGGTGTGTGCCTCTGCCTGTGTCCTTTTCGGACACCATACACAACGCCAAATCATATATCTGGAATTTCGGGGACGGTACGGTCGTCAGCGGTAATAACAGTATCTTCTCGATGAACCACACCTATGTGAATACGGGTACCTATGTGGTGACGCTGATCGCCATCGACAGTAATACCTGTAATATCGCCGATACCGTGACGCGAACCGTGCTGGTGGGGAATAACCCGGCCTCGGTGGATTTCGATTTTTCCAAATTAGCTCCGTGTACCTCGATGAGCTATATTTTTACCAATCAGTCGACGGCGCCGCCAGCGGTGCCGTTCAGTGGTGTGGCCTTCACGTGGAATTTCGGGGATGGTGCCACCGCGCCAAATGTTCCGCTGGGGGATCAGCCGACGCATGCATATGCTTCTCCGGGTCCGTACAACGTGACACTTACGCTGAACGACACCGCCTATTGCAACTATCCGTTGGACACCGTCAGGCAATTATATGTCGCGCAGAATGTGCTGGCGAAGTTGAATACGCCGGCGATAGGATGTGTTCCGGATTCTGCGCAGTTCACCAATAACTCCATTGCGGGGCAGCAATTCTACTGGAACTTCGGAGACCCGGCCAGCGGCGTGAGCGATACGTCCACTGCCGTCAATCCCGTTCATTTGTATACCAATGTGGGGACTTACCAGGTGACCATGATCGCCGTGGATTCGACGACCTGCAATATCTCCGACACGACGACCTATACCGTGACCATGATGGGCAAGCCCACCGCGGGATTCACCTTCAGCCCTGAGCCTCCGCAACCGCCGAATACGCCGACGGTCTTTACGGATGCCTCATCGCCTGCAGTGAAGTACCAATGGTTCTTCGGCGACGGAACGAGCGAGACGAAGACTTCGCCGGACACCGTCGTGCATCAGTATATCCGGACGGATACATTCCAGGTGTGTCTGGTGGTCACCAATCCATCCGGTTGTATGGATACCGCCTGTCATGTCGTACCCGCGGTGATCAATCCGTTGCTGGATGTGCCGAATGCCTTTACGCCCGGGCGATTTGGTCAGAATGCGGTGGTGAAAGTGATCGGGTTCGGCATAACGCATATGGATTGGCGTATTTACAACCGGTGGGGTCAGCTGGTGTTCGAGAGCTCCGATCCTTATGCCGGTTGGGACGGAACATATCATGGAGTCCTCCAGCCGATGGATGTTTATGCCTATACGCTGGAAGCGGAGTATTCGGACGGAACGCACTCATCAAAAAAGGGAGATATTACGTTAATCAGGTAATCTATGCTATCTATGAAGAAGGGGTCGTGTTTCATCATCGGGTTGCTGATCGTCGCGCTGAAGGGGTTCGCCCAGGATGGCGCGTCCAATATTGAATTCGTGGAGAATAAGGGTCAGTGGGACCCCCGTGTGCAATTCAAGGGGGATATTCCGAACGGCGCATTATTCCTTGAGAAGGCGGGGTTCAGGGTATTATTGTACAATACGGACGATCTGACGGCGATGACGGCCGCGCATCATGGAGTGATGAGCGGGACGGGTCCTTACCGGGGAGGGCCGACGGCAAAAGCCGGCGGGTCGGGTATCGTGGCAGGGAAACCTGGAATGGTGCGGGCGCATGCGTATGAGGTCGTATTCGTGAACGCCAATGCGGGCGTCCAGATCGTGCCGGACAAGCCTCTGCCGGGAACCAACAACTACCTGATCGGCCCGGATACCAGCACATGGGGAAGGGACTGCAAGGTATTCCAGGGCGTCACTTACCGGAACATCTATCCGAATATCGATGTACGTTACTATACCAACAATGGCCAGCTGAAATACGACATCATCGTCCATCCCGGCGGGGACATAAGCCGGGTACGGATGCAGTATACGGGAGCGGACAAACTGAGCACGCACAGGGGGCAGCTGCTCGTAGGCACCTCGGTCGGGACTGTCACCCAGCTGGCGCCCGTCTCTTATCTTTCCAATGAAGCGGGGAGGACGGATATCCGTTGCCGGTATTCGGTACACAACGGGAATACCGTGAGTTTCGATGTTCCGGAGTACGATGGAGGCGCCACCCTGGTCATCGACCCGGTGATCGTTTTTTGCAGCTTTACGGGCAGCAAGATCAGCAACTGGGGGTTTACTGCAACGCCGGGACCGGACGGCAGCTTTTTTGCCGGTGGCATCGTCTTCGGGAGTGCATTTCCTTATAACACCGGGGCCATTCAGCCGATATATGGCGGCGGCAAATTCGATGTCGGGTTGATCAAGCTGAATTCCAATGGCAGCACGAAAATTTTTGCAACCTACCTGGGAGGTGAGGACTCGGAGACCCCGCATAGCCTGATCTGCGACGGCAACAGTGAAGTGATCGTACTCGGGAGGACTTATTCGGGAGCGAGCTTTACGCATAGCACCCTGATCGGGCCGGGTGGAGGAGCGGATATGTTCGTAGTGAAGCTGAATGCAGCGGGGAATGGTGTGATCGGGGCCGTGCGGATCGGCGGAAGCCAGGATGATTGCGTCAACATGGAAGATCAGGCGAGGGTTAGCTATGAGAGAGCCGACTCGCTGATCCGCAACTATGGGGACGACTCGAGGAGTGAGGTCGTACTGGATGGAGCGGGCAATATTCTTGTAGGGGCCTCGTCGCAGTCGGCGGATTTTCCGATAAGGGGGAGTGTCTTTCAGCCGGTGTTCGGCGGCGGTCATCAGGATGGGGTCGTACTCGAGCTGAATCCCGGTTGCAACAATTTGGTCTGGGCAAGTTATCTGGGTGGATCGGGTGCCGACGCCTGTTTCGTACTCAACAGCGATCCGATGACCGGAGATATCTATGTGGGAGGGGCCACGACCTCGAGTGATCTTCCGGGTAATAAAGCCGGAGTGATCCAACCTTCGTATGGGGGTGGGGGTTGTGATGGATATGTTGCACAGATCTCATCGAACGGGTCGACGTTGAAGCGGTCGACCTATCTCGGAACGAATGTCAGCGACGCCGTATATGGTTTGAAGTTCGATAGAAAGGGGTTCCCGTATGTAATGGGGACCACGAATGGCACGTGGCCGGTGCTGAATGCCGCTTATTCCGTAGGAGGCGGCCGTCAGTTCATCTCGAAGCTGCAACCGGATCTGAGCGGATTTGTGTATTCGACAGTTTTTGGAACGCCGTCGGGGCAGGCGCATGGGTTGCCGAATATATCGCCCGTGGCGTTCCTGGTAGACCGGTGTGAGAATGTCTATGTATCCGGATGGGGTGGATGGATCATTGGCGGCGAATCCGACCCTTATGGATTGTTGGGGACCGCGGGGATGCCGACTACTCCCGATGCCACCAAACCGGTGAGCGATAACCGCGATTTTTATTTTATCGTCATCAAGAAGAACGCCTCGGCACTGTTATATGGGACATTCTTTGGCGAGAATGACAACTCCCGGAGCATAAGTGAACACGTCGACGGGGGCACCAGCCGGTATGATCAGCAGGGGGTCATTTACCAGGCCATCTGCGGCAATTGCAGCGGTCCGCAGGCGACGGGTCGTTATCCTACCACGCCGGGCGCCTGGGCGCCGAACAACGGTGCAGGAAATGCGGGTTGTAATGAAGTGGCGGTCAAGATCGCCTTCAATTTCGCGGGTGTCGCCGCCGGACTGCGGGCATCCGTCAACGGGCGGCTGGGGGATACAGCCGGCTGTATACCGATGGATACGCAACTGCAGGATACGATACGGAATGCCAAGTCCTATATCTGGAATTTCGGGGATGGTAGTCCCGATACCGCCACTACAGGCTTTGCCGTCACGCATACTTATCCGAACCCGGGCGTCTATACCGTCATGATGGTGGCCATAGACTCAAATACCTGCAACGTCGCCGATACAGCGTATCGTCATGTCATCGCCCGGACGGACAGGGCCCAGGTGGATTTCAGCTTCATAAAGGATCCTGCCGCGCCATGTACCTCGCTGGATTTCGATTTTACCAATACTTCGGTGCCGCCTGCCGGAAAGCCGTTTGGAGCCTCCTCCTTCACCTGGGATTTCGGGGATAATACGGCGCAGGTCGTGAACGGGCCGGGTCCGCTGACCCATTCTTTTGCCAGTCCCGGGACCTATGTCATCAACCTGATCCTCGATGACACTTCTTATTGCAATTTCCCGGATACGGCCAGTCATACCCTGCGGGTATCGCCGCTGGCGAAGGCGCAATTCGAAACGCCATCCACCGGATGCGCTCCTTATCCGGCCTACTTCAACAATACCTCGTTGGGAGGGGTGACCTTTAACTGGGATTTCGGTGATCCGTCGAGCGGAGCCGCGAACAATTCCACCGATGTGAACCCCGTGCATGTCTATCAGAATCCGGGTACCTATACAATCACCCTGCAGGAGCAGGATCCGAGCACGTGTAATAAAGTGAGCGATACGAGTTTTACCATCACCGTGAGTGTCAAGCCTGTGGCGGCATTTACCTTCTCTCCGTCACCGCCTGTGGCGAATATACCGATCGTGTTCACGAACGGATCGGAGGGTGGCGTCAGCTACAAATGGATGTTCGGGGATGGGGATTCTCTGGTCACCAACTCGATGGACCCGGTAAAATATCTTTACAACTCGACGGACACCTTCCCGGCATGTCTGCTGACGACGAATCAGTTTGGTTGTACCGATACGGTCTGTCATCCCGTGGCGACGCTGATCAACCCGTTGCTGGATGTGCCGAATGCCTTTACGCCGGGCAGGTTTGGTACGAATTCGATCCTGAAAGTGGTAGGTTTTGGTATCTTACGGATGGATTTCCGGATCTATAACCGGTGGGGGAAGATGATCTTCGAATCGGACAACCCGAATGTCGGTTGGGACGGCAATTATCTGGGGGCGCCGCAGCCTATGGATGTATATGCCTATACCCTCGAAGCGGAATTTTCCAATGGCGTGCATATTAGTAAAAAAGGAGATATAACTTTGGTAAGATAGTTGCTTGAAGACAACCAAAATCGCCGATCCACCGTTACTACAAAAAATGAGGGGATTGAAATATATATTGTGGCTGAGCGGATACTTAATCCTGGTGACCTATGCGAATGGGCAGGACCTGCATTTTTCACAGTGGTTCAATGCGCCCTTACTGACGAATCCGGCCAATACGGGATTCATACCCGATGCGGACTACCGTCTGGGGGCCAATTACCGCAACCAGTGGTCGGCGATCATGGCGCAACCTTATCGCACCATGAGTATCTGGGGGGATGCCCAGGTCTTCCGGAACCGGATCGAAAACGGCTGGATGGGGCTTGGGGGCGTGATCCTGAGGGACGATGCGGGTACCAGCACGCTGACTTCCACCTCGGTATACGGATCGGTCGCCTATCATCAGATGGTGGGTTATGCAAGTCTGATCACGGTGGGGTTCAATACGGGGTGGGTGAACAAGCGGATCAACACTGCCAATCTGAAATTTCCAGATCAGTTCGACGGGAAATTCTTCGACAATACGTTACCGACGAGTGTCGTCATCGATCATCCATCGGACAATTTTTTCGATATGCAGATCGGGGTGAACTACGCGTATTTTCCCACGAACAAGATGTATCTGAATGCGGGTTTTTCGGTGCAGCATATCAACACTCCGCGGGAGAGTTTTTTCAATACGGACCCGGTAGGGTATGATGACCGGATCGCGCGCAGGTATATCGGGTTCTTCAATGCTTCGATAAAGGCCAACGACCAGGTGATCATCAATCCCATGGCCTATTTCACCTCGATGGCGGGCGCACAGGAGTTGTCTGTGGGGATGAGCGCGCAATACAACCTGCAGGATGAGGGAGATCAGCAGGTGATCGGGGGAGTGTTCTACAGAATGGGGGATGCGATCATCCCGATGATCGGGTTTGTATACAAGAATATCCGGCTAACCTTCACTTATGATATCACCACCTCGGCGCTGAAGAATTATGACGGTGGGTATGGGGCGTATGAATTCGCCATTATCAGCCAGGGGTTCTACAGCCAGTATAATGGCGACAAGCGGCAATCGCTGTGTCCTTCCTTCAAACAATGATGCCGGTATTTCCCTATTTTTGCGCTACCTAAATCATATCGACTAATGACAAAAAAGTTTGTACTCGTGTGTGGTCTATGGATGACGGGACTT
>DASYSV010000555.1:0-9076 GCA_036010185.1 Puia sp. | reverse complement strand
TGGGCAAGGAAGCCAAGGCCTCCAACCAGACCTCGTCCTATGTGATCGGGTATGTCAGCGGTTTTCTCATCTATCTGCTCACCTTTATCTACGGCGCCATGGTCATGCGCGGGGTCATGGAAGAAAAGACCAACCGTATCGCCGAAGTCGTCGTCAGCTCGGTGCGACCCTTCCAACTGATGATGGGAAAGATCACGGGTATCGGGGCCGTTGGTCTTACGCAATTCCTGCTGTGGGTGATACTCATCGGCGGACTCGCGGCCGTAGCCCAGGGTTTCGTCTCGCATGACACCTGGCAGCAGGTGCAACAGGCCCAACAGGCGGGTGCGGTGGGGAATGCCTCCGCTGCCCAGGCCAGCGAGAAGGCACAGCTGCTTCCCAAGGTACTTGGCGCGCTGAGTACGGCCAACCTGTGGCTGATCCTGGGTTGTTTCCTGTTCTATTTCATTGGTGGATACCTGTTCTATTCTTCACTGTTTGCCGCCGTGGGCAGCGCCGTCAATGAAGATCCGCAGGAAGCCCAATCGCTGATGTTGCCGATCACCATGCCCGTCATCTTCTCCTTTATCATCATGTCCGTGGCCGTCCAGGATACCAGCGGGGCGCTGGCCGTATGGGCGAGCATCATCCCATTCAGCAGTCCCATCGTCATGATGGCGCGTATCCCGTTCGGGGTCCCGGCCTGGCAGCTAGGGCTGTCGATGCTGTTCCTTATACTGGGTTTTCTCTTTACGGTGTGGCTGGCCGGAAAAATCTACCGGACAGGTATACTAATGTATGGTAAGAAGCCGACCTGGAAGATCATGTGGAAATGGGCATTCCACAAATAGTCGCCTGCCGCGGCACCTTTCAGTAACCTTTACGGGATGACGTGCGTCCTATCGGTGATACCTTGTGCGTCCTGTCGACGATGTCTTGTGCGTCCTATCGGTGAGGCGCGCCGGCCCTTTGGATGAATGGCAAAAAAACAAGGAGCTTCGGTGCAACATTACCGAGCGGCCGGCGTACTTTTATACGAAAGATGTCGTAAGATTCTGTAGAGCCCGGCCAAAGGCGGTCGGAAGACCAGCGCTGCCTCGTGCAGCATCGCATCAATCCAGGCAGGCGTAACTTCAAGATAGATTTTAAGCCTCATGTGTAGTAGAAAAAAACGGGACTGTTCTCAGCCCCGTTTTACGTTATCAGGAGTAGGTATAATCAATTCGCTTCGAGCATGCGCAGCAGTGGGTACTCTCCTCCCCCCAAGCCGGAGTCAGGGTCGTCGGGCAGGAACTCTACATTCAGCTTAACCGATGTTTTTTCCTTTATGGCCACATTCGGACGTCTGGCAAGTTGATATCCCTTCTTATTGAACTCGACCGTCACCTGCGACGAGGGCAGCTCGGCAAACCGGAAGTATCCATCCGCGTCGGTAAGAACTTCTTTCAACAAACTTGTACCGGGAATAAAAGCGGAAACGACGACACCCGAAAGCGGCTTCTTGGTTACCGCATCCGTCACATATCCATTCAAAACGCCTTCCAGTTTGCCCGTCCCGGCCTTCGCATAAAGTGCCAGGGGCAACAGCAGGACAAAGAGTAATTTTTTTGGCGTGCCCATAAAACAGTTTTAAACGTTAGCGGGTGTCCGGGCTAGCTTAGCGGTGTCTTCCTTGTCGTGGTTCGACCACTAATTTAATCAGATTTTCGGAATCCGACAAATCGTGATCGGGGTGTGGGGGAGCGAATGGGGTGGATCGGCCGTCGGTGGGAGTGCGCGAGGATCCGGCAGATCTGGCGGCTGGGGTAAATGGGTAGGTGGGACCGCGGATTAGAAGCGGTGGGCGTTCCCCTAGGACTCTCCCAGATCGATCTCAGTATTGTCCCCGATATTCAGGCTCCGGGACTCCCCTTTGACCTCGGTGTCGCTGCCGATGAGCGAATGCGTCAGCACGATATCATAGAGGTCGGCGAAAGAGCCGATGATCGAGTCCTTGAGGATCGAATAATTCACCCGGGTCTTCTCACCGATGGCCACATTGGGGCCGACGATCGAATTCCGGATATCGCAGCCGGGGGCGATACTCACCGGCTGAATGATGATGGTATTCTCGAACTGGTGCTCCGGGGCGATGGTGCCGCCAAACTTCTTCAAGAGCTTGGCATTGGATTCCAGCAGGGTCTCCTTTTTACCACAGTCGAACCAGTTTTGGACCTTGAAAGCCCGGAATTTGACGTCATTGCGGATCATACACTCGATGGCGTCGGTGAGACTGTATTCGCCATAGCTGGTGACATGGTTCTGAATATTGGTTTCCAGGCATTTGAAAAGCACGCCGCTCTCGCGGATGCGATAGATACCCACCAGCGCCATATTGGATTTGGGGATCTGGGGTTTTTCAATCACCCGCTCGATGATCCCGTCATCTCCCATCTCGGCGACGCCAAAAACGCGGGGATCGTCCACACGCTTGACGCCGAGCAGCGAATGAGGCTGGTTCAGCACATCCTTGACATCGTATTCACAGATGGTGTCGCCAAGGACGATGAACAACTCGTCATCGCCGACGATGTGACGTGTCAGCAGGACCGCATGACCGATACCCTGCCGCTCGTTCTGATAAACAAAATGAGCCGTCAGATGAGGATACTTCTGTTTCACGAAGTCCTGTATCTTCTCGCCCAGATAGCCGACAATAAAGATGAATTCGGTGATTCCCGCTTCCGTCAACTGGTCTACGATGATCGAGAGGATAGTCCTACCCGCCAAAGGGATCAACGCCTTGGGTTGCGTATACGTATGCGGACGTAATTTGGTACCTGCGCCTGCTACGGGAATGATCGCTTTCATGTGAATTTGTTGTCTCTCCGCGTGTAAAATAAAGAATTTCGGCGGACTCGACCTGAAAAAATACTCTTTTTGACCTAATTTTGCGGAATGCAAAAAGATACGTTAGTTTTCGACCTCATCGAAAAAGAACTGGAACGCCAACGTCATGGCATCGAGTTGATCGCATCTGAAAATTTCACTTCCCAGGCAGTGATGCAAGCAATGGGCACGGTGCTGACCAATAAATATGCGGAAGGATATCCCGGCAGAAGATATTATGGTGGTTGCGAGATCGTCGACCAGGTTGAGCAGCTTGCGATCGACCGGCTCAAACAGATATTCAGTTGTGATTACGCCAATGTACAGCCGCACAGCGGAGCGCAGGCCAATGCCGCACTGATGCTCGCCATCCTTCAGCCCGGCGATACCATTTTAGGTCTCGATCTCAGCATGGGAGGTCACCTGACGCATGGTTCGCCCGTCAATTTCTCCGGCAAGCTGTATCGCCCCGTATCATATGGTGTCGGCCGCGAGGACGGCCTGGTCGATTACAATATGATGGAGGTCGTGGCCAAAAAAGAACGCCCCAAACTCATCATCTGCGGCGCCAGCGCCTACAGCCGCGACTGGGACTATGCACGGATCCGTTCAATAGCCGACTCCGTCGGTGCATTTGTGATGTGCGATATGGCGCATCCGGCCGGGCTTATCGCCAAGGGCCTCCTGAATAGTCCCTTCGAACATTGCCATTTCGTAACGTCCACCACCCATAAAACCCTGCGCGGTCCCCGGGGCGGCATCATCCTGATGAAAAAAGATTTCGACAACCCGTTCGGGCTGAAAGACGTAAAAGGGAATATCCGGCCGATGAGCAATCTCATCGATATGGCCGTTTTCCCCGGCACCCAGGGCGGTCCGCTGGAGCATGTTATCGCTGCGAAGGCCGTCGCCTTTGGAGAGATCCTCTCCAACGATTTCACGGTCTATGCCAAGCAGATCATTTCCAATGCACAGGCCATGGCCAAAGCCTTCCTCGCCAAAGGCTATCACATCGTCAGCGGCGGAACCGACAACCATCTGCTCCTGATCGATCTCCGAAACAAGAACATCAGCGGAAAAAAGGCGGAAAATACACTCGGCAAAGCCGAGATCACGGTCAATAAGAACATGGTACCCTATGACGATAAAAGCGCTTTCATCACCTCCGGTATCCGGGTCGGAGTTCCGGCCATTACTACCCGCGGTATGAGAGAGGTCGATATGATCACCGTCGTGGAGATGATCGACCGGGCGCTGACAAACGCCGAAAACGATGACGTGCTGAACGCTCTGCGCAGTGAAGTGAATATCTTCATGAAGCAGTTCCCGTTATACGAGGAATTACCCCAATTGGTATAAATCGTCTTTTATGCTGCAACGAAAACAAACCGTGTGGACCCTGCTGGCCGCCATATGCGCTGCCCTGACCTTCAATTATTCCTTTTATCATGGGCAAGTCCCGGTCGGCCAGTATGGCCACGAGATCCGCTTCCTCACGGCCTGGCCCCATTTTGTCAATGGGACCAGCGGGAGCATTCTGATAACCATCGTCACCATTGTCCTGGTCGCCGGGGCCCTCTGGAATATCTTCAATTACAAGAACAGGACCCGCCAATTCTGGGTGACCATCGGGCTGATCGTCATCTCCTTCCTCAATATCTTTCTTTATTGGAATTCTCTCAGTGAATTTCAGGAGGGAGGGCTCAGTCTTTCGGCCGTTTTCGTCCTGCTGATCCCCGTTTTGTTGTACTTCGCCGCCCGCGGCATCCGGAAAGACGAAAAATTAGTTAAAAGCGCCGACCGGTTACGTTAAATTTCGTGCTTCCGGCGGCGCGGGATGCAACATCCGCGGGGATTTCGGTACTTTAAGAGTCTAATTTCCCTTTTATGTTCCGAAACTATCTCCGCACGGCGTTCCGCAATCTCGCGAAACACTGGGGTTTTTCACTGCTTAACGTCATCGGGCTCACCGTCGGGATGGTGGCCTTTTTCCTGATCTTCCTCTATGTCCGGTTTGAGCTCAGCTATGACACCATGCATAGCAAGGGTGACCGCATCTACCGCATCATCTGCAATCTCCAGACGCCGACCGAGACGCTCACTCTCAATCAGCCTTCCTGGGCCGTCGCGCCCCACCTGGTGGGACAGCTGCCGGAGATCGAGGCCGCCGTCAGGGTCTCGCAAGGGGACAACTGGCTGGTCACGCAGGGAGACGAGCATTTCCAGCAGGAGGACGTGGCGATGGTGGATTCGAATTTCCTCCAGGTCTTCGATTTCCCCTTGCTGAAAGGCAACCGGGCCACCGCGCTGAAGGAGCCGAACAGTGTAGTGCTGACCGAGACCACCGCCAAGAAATTCTTCGGGAACGCCAACCCGATGGGCAAGCCGTTATTGCTGACCCGGGGTAAAATGCACGCCACGGTCACGGGCGTTCTGAAGGACATACCCGACAATTCACAGATCAAGGCGAGCATGCTCGTTTCCATCAGCACCGTCACGCGTAACAATGGCGGCGGCCGGAGTATAGACGACCAATGGGGCAACTACGGCCCGCAGGCCTATGTGTTGCTGAAACCGGGCACCAGTGCCGCGCAGCTTCAGAAAAAATTCCCCGCCTGGCTCGAAAAGATGAACGGGAAAGAAATGCACGAGAGCCACATGATCCCGACCCTGCTGCTCGAAAAGCTGAGAGGTATCTATCTCTATAGCGACAGAGACGACTCCAAGACGGGTCATATCACCAATGTCTATATCTTTTCGATCATAGGGGCCTTTATCCTCATCATCGCCTGTATCAACTTCATCAATCTCACCACCGCGCGGTCGGCGGAGAGGGCCAAGGAAGTAGGCATCCGGAAGGTGATCGGCGCCCTGAGACCGCAATTGGCGCGTCAGTTCATCGGCGAGAGCGTCATCCTTTGTCTGATCTCCTATCTGCTGGCGATCCTGCTGGCCGCGCTGCTGATCCATCCTTTCAACCAGCTGGCGGGCAAGATCGTGAGCCCGGGTATCTTCGCCCGTCCCGTCGACCTGCTGATATTGCTGGGTATCGCCGTGCTGATCGGCATCGCCGCTGGCATCTACCCGGCGCTGGTCCTGTCGTCCTTCCAACCGGCGGCGGTCCTGAAAGGGAGATTCGCGTCGGGTACCAGAGGTATCGTGTTGCGGAAGACGCTGGTCATCGTACAGTTTACGATCGCGACGGCGCTGATCATCGGCACGCTGGTAGTATGGCAACAGCTGAGCTTTATGAGGAGCCAGGACCTCGGTTTCAACCAGACACAGAAAATGGTCCTCGATACACGGGGTGACTCGGCCAAACTGACGCTGAAACAGGAGGTGTTGCGAATACCCGGCGTGCTGGCAAGCGCAATGTCGAGCAGTGTCCCCGGGACGGGCAACCCCGGCGCCTATTCGCAGATCCAAAACCGTAGAGGCGACATGCAAGTCGCCAACCTGGACCTATACTTCGTAGATTTCGATTATATCCCCGTGTTGAAAATGAAAATGATCGCCGGCCGTGCCTTCTCGCGCGACTTCATGACCGATACGACGCATTCTATGATCCTCAATGAAGCGGCAGTCAGGGAGTTCGGCTATACTTCGCCGGAACAGGCGCTGGGAAGACAATTCGATCAATGGGGGCGCAAGGGGACCATCGTCGGGGTGGTGAAAGACTTCCATTTCCACGGTCTGCAGGAGGTGATCAAGCCGCTGAGCATGCGCATCGAACCGCAAGGCTGCGATCTGCTTATCGTCAATGTCGAAGGGCATAATATTCCGAACACCGTCGCCGCGATCGAGCGGCTGTGGAAACAGATGCTGCCCGATAAGCCGTTCAGCTATTTCTTTCTCGACGAACATTTCGACACGCAATACCGGGCCGAAGACCGGTTTGGCCGGCTCTTCCTGTATTTCGCGTTCCTCGCGATCCTGATCAGCTGTCTCGGGCTCATGGGGCTGGCTTCCTATAGCACGGTGCAGAGGACGAAAGAGATCGGGGTCCGGAAGATCGTCGGCGCGTCGGTGAGCAGCATCGTCGTGCTGTTGTCTAAAGACTTCCTGATACTGGTAGGGATTTCCTTGCTGATCGCCGGTCCGGCGGCATATTATTTCCTGCATGGATGGCTGCAAGGGTTCGCTTACCGGATACCCATCTACTGGTGGATCTTCGTGTCGGCGTCGATAACCGCATTGCTGGTGGCTTTGCTGACGGTGAGCTTCCAGGCGGTGCGCGCGGCGATGGCCAATCCAGTGGAGAGTTTGCGCAGTGAATAAATGGCGATGCCCAATCCCGTGGAGAGTTTGCGCAGTGAATAAATGGCGATGGCCAATCCGGTGGAGAGTTAACAAACCAACTGTATGATAAAAAATTATCTCCGCGTCGCCTTTCGCAACCTCTGGCGCCACAAGGGCTTCTCCTTCCTGAACATCCTGGGTCTGACCATCGGGATGTCGGCCTGTTTCCTCATCTTCCTGTATGTGAAGTTCGAGCTCAGCTACGATCATTTCCATTCGAAGGCCGATCGCATTTACAACATCGTAACGGATATCAACAATCCGACCGAAGTTCTGCATTTCAGCGTCGAAGCGCCGGCGATGTCGGTGGCAGCCAAACGGGATTTCCCGGAGATCGAGAAGCAGGTACGGTTCAGCAACGGCAACATCCTGGTCCGGCGGGGCGATCTTAAGATCCAGGAGGATAATATGGCTTTTGCGGATTCGACGTTCTTCGAGATCTTCGATTTCCCCTTGCTGAAAGGCAACCCCGTCACAGCATTGCGTGGACCGTTGACCGTGGTGCTTTCCGAGACCGCGGCAAAAAAATATTTCGGGACGGCCGATCCGATGGGACAGCACCTGCAGGTTTTTAACAACGGTCAACTGGCGACTGTCACGGGCGTCATGAAAGATATGCCGGAGAATACCGAACTGAAAACGGAAATGCTGATGTCGATGTACAATGGTCCTCAAGATTCCTCGAGGGATCAGAACTGGGGCGGTTTTGGGGTCATGGCCTATTTCCTGCTGAAACCGCACACCAGCGCGCAGGCGCTGGCTAACAAATTCCCCGCGTTCCTCCAGAACCACATCGGTAAGTTCATGAAGGAGAACAACCAGACCTATACCTATATCCTCGAGCCGCTGAAGGATGTGTATCTGAAATCGACACCCGGGAACGCCCAGGGCAGTCTGACGAATATCTATGTATTCAGCATCGTGGGTGTCTTCATCCTGCTGATCGCAGGGATCAATTTCGTCAACCTGACGACGGCGCGGTCGACGGAGAGGGCGCGCGAAGTAGGCATCCGGAAGGTGATCGGCGCCGAACGGCGACAGCTGACCCGGCAGTTCCTCGGGGAATCGGTGATCCTGTGTCTGATCGCCTTTGTGCTGTCCGTCGGCGCTTGCGCGGCACTGTTACCCAGCTTCAACTTCCTGGCGGGAAAGACGATCAGTACAGGCATCTTCCATCATCCCGACTATATCCTGGATCTGCTGCTGATCGGTCTTGGCATCGGGTTGCTGGCGGGCATCTATCCCGCACTGGTCCTGTCGGCCTTCCGGCCGATAATCGTCCTGAAGGGACGTTTTGCCACCGGCGTTCGCGGGCTGCTGCTCCGAAAGGGGCTGGTGATCTCGCAGTTCACCATCTCGATCGGGCTCATCGCCGCCACCCTGCTCGTGGGCTATCAATTAAGCTATATGCGGCAGCAGGACCTTGGGTTCGCCAAGGAACAGGAGCTGGTCATGGACACGCATGGGGACGACCATAAGATAGCGCTCAAGGAGGAGATCAGACACCTGCCCGGCGTGCTTTCCGCGGCAATGTCCTCCAGCACGCCCGGGACGGGAGCCATGAATGCGTATTCGATGCTTCAGAACCAAAAAGGTGCGATGCAGATCTGTTCACCCGACCTTTTCTGGGTCGATTTCGACTTTATACCGCAATACCAGATGAAGGTGGTCGCGGGCAGGGCTTTTTCACGGGCCTTCGGGACGGATACCACGCATTCCATGATCCTGAACGAGCGGGCGGTGAAGATGCTGGGTTATCACAGTCCGCAGGACGCGATCGGACGGGATTTTAATCAATGGGGACGCAAAGGCAAGATCATCGGGGTGGTCAAAGACTTTCACTACGAGGGTTTGCAGCAGGAGATCAGGCCGCTGAGCCTGCGGATCGAGCCCGGCGGTTGTACTATGCTCTCGGTGAAAGTGAGCACCA
>DASYSV010000431.1:0-13641 GCA_036010185.1 Puia sp. | reverse complement strand
TGTTTTACTTCCATCACCTTACGATCGGTGATGTCGATGCCGAAACCGATGACCAGAGATAGCTCCCCCGTTTGATCGAATACGGGAAACATCCTTCTCAAATGCGTGATCATATTACCCTGCGGATCGGTCAGCGTGTCTTCCCATCTTATCTCCTTACCCGTCTGCTTTGCCTCCATGAACTTCGCCCTGCGGGAATGCGCCACCGAGACATCCCTGTTGCGGTAAGCGGCATATTCATAATCGTCCTTGCCGATGATGTACTTCCGGTATTCCTCTTTGCTGATGGCGCCCGGATTGACGAAAAGATAACGGTGATCCGCGTCGAAAACGGCTATATCTGTGGGCAGTTTGTTCAGGATATTCTCATAAAAGGCCTTTTGCCTGTCCAGTTGTTCCGCAATGAGTCTTTGCTCGGTCTCCCCCGCACTCGGGTGGCGATTGGCCTCTCTTGGACTCACCGGCACATCGGATTTCCATCTCTGCCACCTTTTATAGAATTTATGTATAAATGAACTCATGCATTACACTTTGTTTATCAACATGGTAATCACTCAGCCCTACAGGGTTTGGGATATCTACTTGTAACGTAATATTCGTCAGGGTATTGCGCCGGGTTTGTTATTGACGGGTGATTGCCTAAATTGGACAAATGAATAAGACATTCCTTCTCTTACCGGTCCTGCTCCTGGCGCAAATCACCCTCCGGGCCCAGCGTCTCATACAAGTTGGCCCCAGCCAGGACAGCAAAGGCAATTATGTCTTTAGCTGCACCAATAACGATTACTGCACCTATATACTCTATCTTGACTTCCCGACCCTGACCAATGCGAAATCGGATCATGCCCTTCCCTATGAGGCCGAGGTAAAGCCGGGTCTCAACAAACTGCTGACCATTTCACCGGTCGATCCCTCGAAGGATATCAAGTTCAATTTTAAGACCAGCTCCCGGAAAGGCTGTCTCCATCCGGTGGTCAATGCGAACTTTATCTATCTGCTGCCCATACGGCCGGGATTGGAGACCCAGGCATACAGGGTCGTGAATAGCCGCAATGGCGCGGGTGGCACGGGTGGCACGGGTTCTGCCGGTGGCGCGGGTGGCACGGGCTCCCCCGACAGCGGTTATGCCATACGGCTTCGGGCCAGCATCGGCGATACTATTTATGCGGCGCGTCGTGGTGTCGTTACCGTGGTCGCCGTCTCCAATACCGAAAATGACGCCGGTGCCAATACCACCGATAGCTGGAATCATGTCGAGATCGCACAGGCCGATTGTTCATTTGCCGAATATGGCGTTCTGAAGAAAGACGGCGCCTTTGTCAAACCGGGGCAGGTAGTAGAAGCGGGGACACCCATCGGGCTTGTCGGCGGGGATCGTTATGGCCGTGGCTCGGATGTCCGGTTCAGCGTCAGCTATTACCCGGGAACACCGGGCACCGGGATTCAGTTGCAATTCTGGACAAAGGGCAATGGCAAAGGCCCGCTCAAACACGGTGCGACATATACCAGCGAATTCCCGCCCAACATTCTTCTGCAGGAGAAAACGAAGCCCGCTGCAAAAAAACCGAGACCGCGCGCCCGGTAAGAGCGCACACTGCAGTGAAGTGATCGCAAAAACCCGCACCCCGATAACGAGCCGATGACGATTCGGCGAAAGTGGAATTCCGGAACAGATATCCCAAAATCGGGAAGGGCTTTTAATGGGAATCAAGAAATATTCCCGGTAAAAATTGCATATTTCGGGGTCGAAGGTGTAAATTTAGCGCTAGACAGACTGACTTTATATCACCAAAACTACTACTCACACATGAGAAAGCTCCTGGCTCATCTGTTATGCCTATGTCTGGCATTCAGTCAAATTGAGGCACAACAACCAACATCAACCACTGTTTCCGGAACTGTCACCGACGAAAAGGGCGCACCCCTGGCGGCCGTCACCGTTACGGCGCTTACTGGAGACAGAAAGGTAACCGTCACCACCGTTACAGACGTCAACGGTGTTTTCAAGATCAATGTCACACCCCGCGTTCGCACACTCCAGTTCACCTATATCGGGCTGGAGGAACAGTTCATTCCGCTCGGAGGTAAAACCGCCTTTGCCGTGACCCTCCGCGCCAACAACCGCAATCTCTCCGAGGTAGTGGTCGTGGGTTATGGTACACAGCAAAAAAAGGACGTCACCGCCAGCATCACGACGGTAAAAGGCGCCGCCATCGCGGCAACGCCGGTCCAGAGCTTTGAACAGGGTCTGGCAGGTCGCGCAGCGGGTGTGCAGATCACGGTTCCCAGCGGCATCGTGAACGAACCCCCGGTTTTCCGTATCAGGGGTACCAACTCTATCTCACTGGGTTCCTACCCGCTGATCGTTATCGACGGAGTAGTATCCTTTGAGAACGACCAGGGTTCCACAAACGCTCCCGCCAACCCTTTGGCAAGCGTCAACCCTTCCGACATCGAGAGCATCGACATCGCCAAAGACCCTGCCGCCACCGCCATTTACGGTTCGCGCGGCGCAAATGGCGTCGTTTTCATCACGACCAAGAAAGGCCGGGCAGGACGTATGCGGGTTAGCTATGACGGATGGGTCGGCAATGCCAGCGTTTATGGTTTGCCGCATATGATGAATGCCGCACAATATATCGCCTATAAATCCCAGGCGGTTGCGAATAACCCCACGCTGGGCTCCAGCGGCATCACTTTCAACTACGCCAAAGACGCCAACGGAAATAACGTAGACACGAAATGGTTCGACCATATCTACCAGACCGGTCACCAGCAGAGCCATGCGCTCAGCATAGCCGGCGGCAACGACAACACTACCTATTATGTATCCTTCGGCTACACCGATGAGAACGGCATCATTCGCAAAGACGAGTTCAAACGGTATAATGTACTCGCAAATGTGGATTCCAAGGTCAACAAGATCCTGACAGTCGGCGCCAAACTCTCCTACTCGGATGAGTACAACCTTGCCGCAACCTCATCGGGTGCCCTGCCTGGCGAGGCGTTCAATACCGGCGGTCTGGGCCGTATCGGCATGGTATTGCCTTCCATCCTGCCGGTATATAATCCGGACGGGTCCTACAATATCAATGGTTCCACTGTCGGCTATGCCAATATCACCGGTACCAGCATCTCCTATTACAATCCGCAGCCCCTCATCGACCACAGCCGTTCCAACAACGAGAACAACCACGTTCAGTCGAACATCTATGCTCAACTGAAACCCCTTCCCTGGATGACATTGAAAACGGCCTATGGCATCGATAACCTGTGGATCGACAACGATTTCTTCGCTACCCCGATCACGGGTGACGGTTATTCCGCCACGGGTCAGGCGGTCACCAACCTCCGCAAACTGAAAACCTGGGTTTGGGACAACACCATCCAGCTCGATCATACCTTTGGCGAGAACCATAACTTCTCCCTGTTAGCCGGTAATGAGCAGCAACGGATCATGACCTCTGGCTACGGGGTGAACCGCACAACCCTGGCAGACCCGGCGTTTTCGACCGAACAGGCTACTTATACTACGACCAACTCGGCTAATACCGCACTGAGCCAGAGCTATCTTTTGTCTACTTTCGGTCGTCTTACCTACAATTACAACCACAAATATTTCGTGGAAGGGACGGCGCGTAGGGATGAATATTCCGCTTTCGCAGTCAAAGGCGGTAATTTCTACGCCGGTTCTGTCGGTTGGGAGCTCGCACAGGAGAATTTCTGGAAGACAACCAAACTGGATCACGTCTTCAGCAGTTTCCGTATTAGAGGCAGCTATGGCAAGGTCGGCAATAGTGCGGGTCTCGGCGACTTCGCTTCGCTTTCCTTCTACGGCTCGAGCGTCGTCGGCGGCAATCCCAGCCTCGGTTTTTACAACGGTAGCGTAGGCAACCCGAACCTCACCTGGGAGACCAGCAAACAGACGGATGTCGGTTTCAATTTCGGCATAATGAACGATCGGATCACGGGTCAACTGGCATATTACAACAACAATGTAAACGGTCTGATCCTCTTCGTTGCACAGGCGCCCTCCACGGGGTTGCCCAGCAGCCCGCCTCAAAACATCGGTACGATGTACAATCGGGGTATCGAGGTCACGATCAGCGCCAATGTCGTCCAAAGCAAATCGTTCAGCTGGAACACCAGCCTCAACTTCACGACCAATACGAACAAGGTGACCTCGCTGGCGGCCGGTCTTCCCTCCCTCCAGACGGGCACCTCAGGCCTCGAGACGGTCAACCTGACCAAACCGGGCTATTCCGAAGGCTATCTTTGGGTCATCCGGACAGCTGGTGTCGACGCCGGTACCGGAACCCGCGTCTTTGTCAACCAACAAGGCACGAAGGTCTATTACCGTTACGCAGTCCCTTCCGGTCAGGGCATGTTCAACTACTCCACTACCCCGGACGGCAAGACCAAATACGTAGGCCCCTCCAGTACTTCGATCACCCAGGCAGCGGATGCCGTGATGTATAAGAACACGCTGCCGAAATATGTCGGCGGCTGGTCGAATACCTTTAATTACAGCCATTTCACGCTCGATGTACTGCTGACCTATCAGGCGGGATTCTATGTTTACTATGGGTCTAACGCCGGCCTGCATGATCAACGCTTCTGGAACAATGCCACCGATGTGCTGACCGATGCCTGGTCCCAGGCAAAGGGCCAGAAGAATGCCAAGTATGCCTTGCCGATGTTCAACGACAACGTCTCGAACGGCTCGGCCATGCCGATGGACATGAACGTATTCAAAGGCGATTTTATCAAGCTGAGAAACGTCTCGCTGAGCTACAATATGCCGAATAGCATCACGCAGGCTATGAAGATCAGCAGCCTTCGCGTCTATGTCAGCGGTCAGAACCTGGGCATCATGTCCAAATATCCCGGACCTGATCCTGAAGTAGCCTCAAACGGTAATACATCCAATTCCGGTCAGGGCGTCGACCGCAATACCATCGCAAATGCAAGGACCATCACCGTCGGTCTCAACGTAGGCTTCTAATGAAAACAGTGTTGAACTCAAAAAACAATAAAATGAAAAAATTAAAATATATTTCTCCCATTCTGGTACTAGCGCTTCTGACCGTCTCCTGCCACCGTGAGGACCTGACTCCACAATCCCAAACGCTGGTGGGAAATAACAGCGCTTTTTCCACCCCCGCCCGGATTTATAATCAGGTGATCGGCCTCTACGGCGCCCTCAAGGCGGGCGGCCTCTATGGAGGACGTTTCCAAATTGCCGGCGATGTCAAGGCCGACAATTTTATCGACGAGCTGAACAACCTCGTCACCGATCAGGATGTCTGGACCGGGAATCCGACCAACAGCGCGACCGCCGTCGTCAACCAATGGTCCGCTGCTTATCTGGCCATCAACAACTGCAATGTATTTATCGAAGGCATGAACGAGACCGGCACCAAAATGGTCGGTGCTACGCTGGGTAACCAATACATCTCCGAAGCCAAGGTCATCCGCGCCATTTGTTACTACGGTCTGCTGCAGTTCTGGGCGAACGCCTACACGAAGGACGGCGGCGCCAGTCTCGGCGTCCCGTTGCGGATTACCGCCATCACAGCACCCGGTTCATCCAATCAGATCCGGAGTAAGGTCGCGGATTGCTATACCCAGATCGTCAAGGACCTGACCGATGCCGAAGCCGGGCTGCCCTCTTCTTATTCTGCAACGGCCACCAACAATGCCGCGTATTGGAATGCCACCAGGGCGACCGTCAACACCGCCACGGCGTTGCTGACCAGGGTCTATCTCACCATGGGGAATTGGGCTGGTGTGATCAGTGAGGCCAATAAGATCGTTTCAGCTACCGCTCCGTTCACCGCCCCGTCCGGCGTTGCGTTCGCACTGCAATCGGATGTTACAAAGGTGTTCACCGCGCCCTACACAACAACCGAAAACATCCTGTTCCTGCCGATGAGCTCCACTTCCGGTGATAACCCGGGCACGCAGAACCAGATGGGTTATTATTTCTCCCCCTCGAAGGGCGTCGTCAGCGGCGGCACGGGCAATGGAGAATTTTCACTGAACCCCAATGGCGTCATTTCCGATCCCACCTGGAAATCCACGGACAGGAGATGGGCCTTCATCGCCACCTCCACCAGCGGTGGCAAAAAATGGTGCAATAAATTCCCGGCGCCGAGCCCCTATACTGACTATACACCCGTTATCCGGTATTCCGAAGTACTGCTTAACCTGGCCGAAGCCCGTACACGCAGCACCAATTCGGTCGATCCCCAGGCGGTCGCCCTGCTCAATGCTGTTCGCCAGCGTTCGGATGCCACCACGACCTTTGCGCCGGCCAGCGTTTCGGCACTTATCGCCGACATCCTGCAGGAACGCAATATCGAGTTCCTCGGCGAAGGATTGCGGAATAACGACCTCGTCCGCCTCCAGATGCCCATCCCCACCAAGGGATCGGCGCCTGCGAAAAACCCAGGCGATCAGGGTTATATCTGGCCGATATCGGCAAACGAATTGACGCTAAACACACTTTGTGTAGACAATTAATGCCATCGGGCCCCGCCTCGCGGGGCCCTTTTTTTATGGTTTCACTCTCGTCGCAGCAATGATCTTCCCATTATCCTGGTCCTGCAAAAAGGCGATCACCTCTCCATCCCCCACCCTCAGCCCTGCCGGCCAGTCGATATGCCCCGACCCGGAGCCATCCGCGCCCACCACCTGCATGCCGAGATTGCGAACGATCTGGGCCTGTGACAGAGTCCTGCCACTGTTCTCCCCTCCTTTCACCTGCGTCACGGCATTTTTCTCGACCACGGCCGTCACCAGGGTCAGACGCCTACCGGCGGCCGCCGCCAGCCCGTCGATCTTATATTGCCAATCGAGACGACCTGCATTGAGACGTAGTCCGGTCAGCGTCAATGAGACGGTCTCCTTCTGCCCTAAGCCTGTCCGGATCGCCCTGGTCATCTCGTCTCCATTCGACCCGACAAATTCGGTAGTACCATTGACCACTGCCTGCGGCGTATACATCTCATTTAGCCGCAGCCACCGGGAATACTGACGCTGGCGGTCCGTATAGGCCGCATTACTGTAGACATCTTTCCAACCCTGATGGTCCCAATAGTCCACATGAAAGGCCAGACAGTATACCGGCAGGTCCTTGTCTTCCTGCTGCGTCTGCGCCATCAGCGCTTCGGCGGGCGGACAGCTCGAACACCCTTCGGACGTGAAGAGCTCCACTACGGCGAACCCGCCCTGTGCGGGATGCCACCTCCAGCCGACAAAAAAGGCCCCTGCCACCAGCGCCAGACCCGTTCCCAACACAAACCTTTTATAGTTTTGCATATCGCACCAATTTTAATAAACCGAATTTCGGTAATATTCCGATGCTCGCTCCATTCCTCTTCTTCCCCCCAATTTCGCGAATATTCCCTCTCCCCACGCCATTCATAAGAATAACAAATTGGTACAACTTCGTTCAGGCACGCCTTTGGCTGTAACTGTATCTAAAATTCAGTCTTATGCTTGTCTACACCAGCGTATTCAGCAGCTATTCCGTCAGCGATCTCGCAAAGGCCAAAGAATTTTATGAGAAGACATTGGGGTTTCCCGTAACCCAGACGCCGGAAGGACTCCGTGTGCAGGTCTCGAAAGACTATACGGTGTTCCTCTATCCCAAACCCGATCACCAGCCCGCTACCTTCACCGTGCTGAATCTGCAGGTCATGAGCGTGGAGGCAGCCGTCGATGCGCTGACCGCCGCCGGCGTTAAATTCGAGCATTATGAAGGGGCAATAGCCACCGATGCCAAAGGAATTATGCATGGCGGCCCGGGAAAGGGTCCAACCATCGCCTGGTTCACCGATCCGGCCAGGAATATTATATCCGTGGTTGAAAATCCGCCGGTCTGACGCTACCGGCATCCTGACATCGAAGGTGGCGCTACCGGCTATCGAACACCAGCAAAGGATGCTGGCCTGCGGTATGCAAATCCCGCCATACGCGGTTGATCTCGGAATCCACCCGCGCGGCGCCCAGGCCGGCATAGGGAAACAGCCTGTCGCTCCACTGCCGCACTGCGAGCGCCAGTGCATGACTGGTGCGGCTGACCCGATGGTACGACCCGGGCTGCATCGTGGCCCATGATTCATCAAGGGCGGAATAAAATTCGTCCCGTCTCAGAGCGATTTCTTCGCGCGCCGAATCCAGCGCGTTCATCATTTCCGCGGACATACGGACCGGGATCTGTCTTCTCCCGATGCGCTCGCCAAACACAGAAGTACAGCAATCGAGAAAATGGAGCATCATTCCGCAGCTGTTCACCGCAAGCGTCGCCTCTGCCAACGGCAGAAAAGGATACCTGTACAAAGGATCATCGTCCGCGGCCGCGGAGGCATCGATGATAAATCCCCGTTCGGCGGGCAGCTCGAGACCATGCACCTCGAACCCGTGGCTTCCGGTCGCCACCATGCCCATGGCCTTCCAGTCTTCGACGATGCGTACTTCTTCGCGCAAAAACAAAAAAGGCTGGACGACCGGATTACCCGCATCCGTCATCACCTGTATGTCGTCAGACCAGACGGTACAATTGGCCGTAAAGGCGGTAGCATGATGCGCCCCGCTGGCATAGCTCCATTTGCCGCTGACCCGGTATCCGCCGGGGATCAGCTGCGCCCGCCCGGAAGGTGTCCCGCTACCCGCGATACACAAACGGGCATCCGAAAACAGACCGGCTAGCGCTGACGGAGGGAAAAATCCGGAAAACCAACCCGCGCCGCTGCATAAAGTGACCGTCCAGCCCGCAGAACCATCTGCCCTGCTAATGGCTTCCTCGAGCCGCACTACTTCCGGCAACGGAAGCGCGAGCCCCCCATACCTGCGCGGTACCATCATCCGGAACCATCCCTGTTCATATATCAGTGCCAGCTGTTCGGGTTGGAGACGGCCGGCCTTCTCCGCGACGGCAGCATAGCCGCGCAAAATATCGATGGCCGGGGTGGACAGCGCAGTCATGCGATCTGAAGTTTATACCGTCGCCGCCAGTCGAAATAGCCGAAACAGGCGACGATGAAGAGGAAGACCGTCAGCGCAGCGAACAGGTGCAGCTGTTTGTAATATAGCAGCGGAACGGCGAATAGATTCGAGACATTCAACAGGATCCAGTTCTCTATTTTCCTCCGCGCGAGCAGCCACGTGCCGGCATACGCCGTAGCCGTCACCCAGGCGTCCCAGACGGGCGTGGTCGAAGGGGTGAACCGCGCGAGCAGTATATACAGTACTGCAAAACCACCCGCAGCGATCCCGATCACAACCAGCCACTCGCTGCGGGTGGTCCAACCGATCCCGGGCGCCGGTTCGTCATTTTTCCTGCTCCAAAACCACCAGCCATAGATACTCATGACGACATAATACACATTGAGCCCGGCATCCGCATAAAGCTTCGTGTCGAACAACAGAAAGATCGCAATGAGGCTGCTGATTATCCCTGCAGGATATAAAAGGATATTGTTGACCCTGGCCAGCAGTACTTCCGCCACGCCGAACACCGTGGATATCCATTGCAGCCAGCCGATGTCCGCCGCTTCCTGCCGAAGTGAATGCCAAAGCTCATCGAATTGCATGGGCGGCAAGATACATAATCCCCGCCGCGTGCGAACAAACACGATCTCACTCAGTTCGCAGACCTGAAGCCGCAGAGTGGCTCATTCGCTACGCAATGCCTTCACCGGGTTCGCCATTCCCGCCCTCACCGCCTGATAACTCACCGTCAGCAGGGTGATCGCCAGCGCGCCCAGCGAGGCACCCACAAACGCCCACCAGTACATCGGCGTCCGGTACTCATATTGTTTCAGCCATTGATGCAGAAAATACCAGGCGACCGGAACGGCGATCGCACACGAAATGACCACCAGCAGCACAAAATCCGCCGAAAGCATCCCCCACAAATGGAACAGCGAGGCGCCCAGTACCTTGCGGACGCCGATCTCGCGCGTCCGCTGCTCGGCGACAAAAGAGGCCAGACCGAAAAGACCCAGACAGGAAATAAAGATGGCCAGTACCGCAAACACCGTCGCCAGTCTCCCGATACGCTGTTCATCCGTGAATTTGCGCGCATACTCCTCGTCCACGAACTTATATTCGAACGCGCTACCCGGATTGTATCGTTTGAACACCGGCGCGATCGCACGTAGCGCAGCACGCGCAGACATCGACGGGTTCAACCGGACGTCGATCACATTGGTCCAGCCATAACTGATAAAAAAGATCGTGGGCTTGATGGGTTGATATGGATTTTCCATGACCATATCCCGGACAATACCGATGACGACACGCGGTGAGTCGTTCCATGTAATGGTCTCCCCCAGGGGATGAGACATCCCGGTCAGTTTCACCGCGGCCTCGTTGAGGATCAGACCTCCCCTGCCTCCGCTGTCGGTCACAAAATTGCGCGAGAAATCGCGGCCCTCTTTGATCGACCAGTCCAGGGTTTTGCCATAATCATGCGTGCAGGCGATGGTGCCGAAAAGGGGGACGAATTGAGGGTCCTTCCCCTTCCAGTCCCAACCGATCTGGTTGGACCATACATTCGTGATAGGGCTCGACGACTCACACATATCGGCGACTGCCCCGGTCCTCAGCAAGTCACCGCGCAGCGCGTTGTAATGCCCGAAGATCTCCGGGGTATTCATCATGATGCTGATCAACCCTTCCCGGCTATACCCAACCGGTCGGTTCCGCGCATAATTAATCTGTGAAAAGACCAGTATCGTCCCTATGATGAGCGCGACAGAAACGGTGAACTGCAGGACGACCAGCACCTTTCTCGGCAGCGAGGCAAACCGGCCGGCCCGAAAAGCCCCTTTCAGCACGCGAATAGGGTCGAACCCCGACAGATAAAACGCCGGATAGCTCCCCGCCAGCAACCCCGTAACCAACGTGAAACCAAGCGTCAGGACCCAGAAAACCGGATTCGCCCACGGCAGATGCATGTCCTTATCGGCCAGCGTATTGAACGACGGCAGCGCCAGCAGGACCCAGCCGATGGCAAGCACAAAGGCCAGCAGGGCGACGACGATCGATTCGCAAAGGAACTGGCCGATCAGTTGCGTACGCAATGATCCGACCGTCTTGCGGATGCCCACTTCCTTGGCCCTTTTCTCGCTCCTCGCCGTGGAAAGATTCATAAAGTTGATACAGGCCAGCAACAGCACAAAAACCCCGATGATCGCGAACAGCCACACAAACCGGATCAGACCGCCCGATACCTTCCCGTCTTTGAAGTCGCTGTACAAATGCCAGTTGTCCATCGGCTGGAGGAGCAGGGTTTCATCCCCCTCTTTATTATGCGCCTTGGGCAGGTCTTTGATCCTGGCCGTGACGCGTGCGGGATCTGCCTTTGGCGCCATCAGGACGAAGGTCGGCCAGGAATGGTTCCCCCATTGGTCCTCGGCGTGCCGCACCCAATCGGCGGTGCTTTCATACATAGCCCAGGTCAGCAGGAATTTCACGGAACTAAAACTGGTGTTGCGGGGCGGGTCCTCGAAGATACCCTCTACCTTCGCAACGGCCAGGTTATCTATTTTCACTGTTTTGTTCATGGGATCTTCGTTGCCGAACAGGGCCGTCGCCGCACTTTGGGTGAGGAGGATGGCCGAAGGGTCTTTAAGGGCATCTCTGCTGCCTTTGACCATCCGCAGGGTAATGATATGGGAAAAGCCCGGCTCGGCATACATGCCCATCTGGGTGATCATCCTGTCGCCCACAGCCAGGGTATGATCGAACGTCCAGCTGCACCTGGCCACCTCGGAAAAGTCCCCGGCAAACTGAGTCCGCAGCGTTTTGCCTACCGGAAGGCTGGTCGCCTCCCCTGTCCCCGTCCGACCGTTGAAGGTTTGGGTCGTCATCACCTGCGCCACTCTCGAATGATTTTCATAATAATGGTCAAAGGACAGCTCGTCCCAGATCCATAGCCCGATGAGCAGGGCGACGGCCAGGCCGATGGACAATCCCAGGGTATTGATCAACGAATACCATTTGCTCCGGAGCAGGTTTCGCCAGGCGACAGTGAAATAGTTTTTGAGCATATATCCGGTTTGTGCAAAAAAGGACAAGGACATGCAACAATTGTTGCATTCCGTGCGTCCTATTTGTATATGGCTGCCAATTTCTTCAAAATCACCCTCCGTCATCTCTTCAAAAAACAAAAGGGATTCACTTTTATCAATGTGATCGGGCTGACCGCCGGACTCACCTCCTGTATCCTCATCGGTCTGTATATTACCGACGAGCTGAGCTACGACAACTTCCACTCCCGCGCCGACCGGATCGCGCGCGTAACCTGGGAATTCTCGGTTGGGGGCACGGTAAGCCACTATGCGCTCACAGGCACGAAGGTCGGCCCGCAGTTTAAAAGGACCTTTCCAGGGGTGGAAGAGTATACCCGGACCTTCATCTGGCCGGCGAACCTCAGCCATGGGAACGATCATTTTGAGGAAAAGAAATTTCTCTATGCGGACTCCTCATTCTTCTCCGTTTTTTCGTTTCCGCTGCTGGCGGGGGACCCCCATCCGCTGAGAAGCAAGGAGGATATCGTTCTTACCGCCTCCGCCGCCCGGAAATATTTCGGTACGACCGATGTGGTCGGCAAGACGCTCACAGTCAATGACGATAAACAATTTACCATCAGCGCCGTTGCCAAGGACCCGCCCCGCAACTCACAGATCCATTTCGATTTCGTCATCAGCTTCAACAATCTCGACGCGTCCAAACACGAACAATGGCGAACGGCCAATTATGTCACCTATCTTCTTCTCCATCATCCCTCCGATATCGGTCCGCTCCAAAAAGGCATCGATGCCTACGTAAAGACCCCCCAGGTCCGCAAGGAAGCCGGTTGCGAAGGCAGCGATTTTATCCGCTATTATCTCGAGCCGCTGAAAAGCGTTCATCTGCATTCCCCTTACTCCGGCTATGAGCCCAACGGCAATATCACCTACGTCTATGTCCTGATGTTGATCGCCGTTCTGATCCTGACCATCGCCTGCGTCAATTATACCAATCTCGCCATCGCCCAGTCTTCCGCCCGCACGGGTGAGATCGGCATCCGAAAGGTCCTTGGAGCACTGAGGACACAACTCTTTTCCCAATTCGCCGGCGAGTCCCTTTTTACCACGCTTATCGCCCTGCTGCTGGCCGTAGGCGCTTCGATCATCCTGTTGCCCTACTTCAACGCCTTGACCGGCAAACAGCTGATCCCCTCGGATATCCTGCAGGCCAGGTCGCTCGCGGCTATCGCCGCAGCAGGCATCGGTATCGGACTGCTCGCGGGCGCTTACCCCGCCCTTGTGCTCGCCAATACCCGACTGATCGCCATCCTCCGATCGGGGTTCCGTATCACCGGCGGACATGCCGGTCTGCGCCGGACGCTCATCGTCCTGCAATTCGTCATATCGCTGTTCCTGATCATCACCACCGTCGTCATCCTTCAACAGATGAGCTATATCCGGAACAGAAATCTCGGGCTCGACCGGGATCATGTTCTTGTCCTGCCCATCGACTACCGGATCCTCGACCGTTACGACGGTCTGAAAACAGCCGTAAAAACCCTTCCGGGCGTCATCAACGTCTCGGGTTCGTACAACCTGCCCATTTCCGCCACATGGG
>DASYSV010000471.1:0-3913 GCA_036010185.1 Puia sp. | reverse complement strand
TAGACCGGCGGTCTTTGTGTCCGGGATCGTTTTCCAGGAGCGTCAGCGCTTCCTCGGTAGTTTGGAGGTCGTGTTCTTTCCGGTCCGTATTATCGGCGTGCAATTGGCTGGCATAAGAGAGGGCCTCATCGAAATGGGGGGTAGTGAACAGGTGGACCACCTTCCGCGCATGGTCCATCCGGCCTGCGGCATTTACCCGGGGGGCGATCATGAAGACCAGATTGACCATCTTCAACTCTTTTTGCAGACCGCTGGCATGTATCAGCGCACCGATCCCGTTGTTAGGGTTTTCATTTACCTTTTTCAACCCAAACCAGGAGAGTATCCTGTTTTCGCCGTCCACGGGAACGATATCCGCCGCGATGGCCGTGGCCACAAGATCGAGGTATTGCAGGGCAGTCTCGCCGGGCAGCTCCAGACGCTGGCAAAGAGCCGTGATAAGCTTGAACCCCACGCCGCATCCGCACAATTCCTTATAAGGGTATGGGCAATCCAATTGTTTGGGATTGAGGATGGCGACCGCCGGCGGCAATTCGGGATCCGGAAGGTGGTGATCGCAAACGATGAAATCGATGCCCCGTGCACGGGCATCCCGGATGAGACCGGCGGATTTGATGCCGCAGTCCAGCGAGATGACGAGGGTATAGCCCCCGGCCTGAGCATGATCGATGCCCATGGCTGAAATGCCATATCCTTCTTTATACCGGTGCGGGATGTAGAAATCGAGCCGGTCCTCCGGGCAGTGCTCCCGGAGAAATTGATAGAGACAGGCAACGGCAGTCGTTCCGTCGACGTCATAGTCTCCATAAATGAGGATCTTTTCTCCTTCGGAGAGGGCGCGGACGATGCGGTCGACGGCTTTATCCATGTCTTTCATCAGCCAGGGATCGTGGAGATCGCTGAGAAGGGGGCGAAAAAAATCTTTGGCCTGTCCGAAAGTTTCGATGCCCCGCTGTACCAATATCCGGCAGAGGATGCCGTTGACCTTGAGGTCGGCCTGCAAGGCTGCGGTCTTTCCGGTATCGGCCTGTAATATGTTCCAGCGTTTGTCCATCGGTTGCTACGGAGTAGTTGGGTATTAATATTTTCTATCGGTGGTATACAGGACGAGTTCCTCGAGCCCCCTGCGGACCTCGCCGTCTTCGAATTCGTGGAGGATATTCAGGGCTTCATCCCGGTAGGCGTTCATACGTCCGACGGCATATTCGATGCCCCCGGCTTCGACCACCTTTCTGATGACATACTGAACTTTTGTCTGATCCTTGTTCTTGTTCCGGAGGATATAGATGATCTCCCTGCGGCTGGCGCTGTCCAGATGATTAAGGGTATAGATCAGCGGGAGCGTCAGTTTCTTTTCTTTTATGTCATTGCCGGTGGGTTTTCCGACGTCTTCGGTCCCGTAGTCGAAAAGATCATCTTTGATCTGGAACGCGATGCCTACTTTTTCACCGAATTGCCGCATTTTTTCGGTGAGCACTTCATCATGCGAGGCCGCATAAGCGCCGGCGGCGCAGGAGGATGCGAGTAGCGACGCGGTCTTGCTCCGGATGATATCGAAATATACCGACTCGCTGAGGTTGAGGGACCTGGACTTTTCTATCTGGAGGAGCTCGCCCTCGCTCATTTCGCGAACAGCGTCCGAAAGCAATTGCAATACCCGGAAATCGCCGTGATCCAACGACAACAGCAGCCCTTTCGACAACAGGTAATCGCCCACGAGCACCGATATTTTCGTTTTCCAGAGGGCGTACGTAGAAAAGAAGCCCCTTCTTTCCAACGACTCGTCGACGACGTCGTCATGCACGAGCGTTGCAGTGTGCAGCAACTCGACCAGCGAAGCCGCCCGGTAGGCGGCATCATCGACAGGGCCGCATAATTTGGCGGACAGCAGCACGAACATGGGTCGAAGCTGCTTTCCTTTTCTATTGACGATGAACCGCATGATCCTATCCAGCAAAGGCGTCTGACTTTTGACCGCCTCTTTGAACGTTTTATCGAAAACGAGCAGCTCCTCGCGTAGTATGGCTTGCGCTATTTTCATTTATAGGTATATGTGCGTGAATAGGGCTTCCGCTAAAATTAGCCCTATTCACGCAAATGGCTAATGTCAGACCTAAGAGCCGTTTTCGACGGCTCCTGCATGGTAATGAAAATGTTATACAAAACGGACCCGCAGAATATGAACGGAAGGACAATATTACTACTTTGAATATACTTTCGGAGGAATGGTTATATTTTTAAATTTTGGCGATCTAACGGTGTGCGCCTATACAACTTTTATTTCATACGTATTGTTAAAAAAATTTGGTTATTGCTCACCAATATCTATTTTTGCACCATATTTCTTCTCAGGTTTAATTCATTCATTCACATAAACTTCAGTTATGGCAAGTAAAAAATTGACTCTTTTATTTGGGTTACTATGCCTTATGATGTCATACTCGCAGGCCCAATCGGTGGGCTACAGCTATGATATTCGGGACTCATCTCTAATACCTACGAAACGACTTGCACAGCACAATGAATTCCTGAACAATTCTTATCCTTTTCCTGCCAAACCAAGAAATGAATGGGAGATCGGTGTCAAAGGAGGATATACCAATGGATTTACTTCAGTACATAACTGGGGACCGACAGGCGGCTTCGGCATACATATCCGGAAGGCGCTGGGTTATATGTTTTCCGTCCGGGCCGAATATGATTGGATCCGGCTCAGAGGTCTGAACTATCAGTATTCGCAATCTTACGGCCGCAACCCGTCGCTCACGCAGGCCAACCTGTTCCCTGAACAGAACAGCGGCAGCTATTATCCCATTTTCTACAACTACCGTAGTACGGTCCACGAACTTTCCTTCCAGGGGATCTTCACGATCAACAATATCAATTTCCATAAGGCCAAGATCGGCTGGAATGCATATTTCTTCGGTGGCCCCGGTTTGATGACCTACGGGACCCTGTACAAACAGGATGACAGCTACCTGGCCGGTTATCAGAACGTGATCAATAAATATCCGCTGCTGGATTACAAACATCGTAAGGATATTATCAGCGATCTCAAGAACGTCCTGACCGGCAAATGGAACCATATCGCGGAGCGTCCGAGCACGAGCGCGCTTCTGGGAGGGGTACCGCTAACCGTGGTCGGAGTAGTCGGTGCGGGCATACAGGTTAAGCTTACCGATAAGGTGAATATCGCGCTGGAAGATAAATTCACGTTTACGGCTACCAACCTGCTGGACGGTCAGCAATGGCAGAACAACTGGACGCCGGGCGCAACGAACAGCGTAGCTCAAACGAGCGCCAAGGACCGTTATAATTTCGTATCGTTGGGCATCAACGTGAACATATTCCGCAAACATGCCGTTGAGCCGCTGTGGTGGATCAACCCGCTGGATTATGCGTATAACGAGATCAACGCTCCCCGCCATATGAAGCTGCCCAAACCCGTGTTGGATGATACCGATGGGGACGGTGTTACGGATCAGTTTGACCTGGAACCCAATACGCCCAAAGGCTGCCCGGTCGATACACATGGTGTAAGCCGTGATACGGACGGTGACGGCGTACCGGATTGTAAGGATAAGGAGCTGATCACTCCCACCCAGTGTCAGCCTGTAGACGCCGATGGCGTAGGCAAATGTCCGGATCCCCAATGCTGTAAAGACCTGAGGGATTCGCTGAATGCCGGCGTATATGGTAACGGCAAAGGCAAATGCAGCATCGGCGATCTGCCCAGCATTACGTTCAAGGGTCGTTCTGTTACACTGACCAAGGAGCAAAAAGCCCTTTTGGCCAGTGCAGCACAGAAAATGCGCGACAATCCCACCTGTAAGGTGGCTGTTATAGGCTATGGCGAATCGAGCAAGTCTGCTCAACAGCTGAGCTGGGACCGCGTGAACGCAGTTATTAACTA
>DASYSV010000446.1:0-3439 GCA_036010185.1 Puia sp. | reverse complement strand
ACGATAACAGCCTGCAGCGGCGCAATACGTGGCGGCAATATGAGCCCGTCGTCGTCGCTATGTGCCATGACCAGTCCCCCGATCAGACGCGTGCTTACCCCCCAGCTCGTCGCCCAGACATAATCCAGCTGGTTGTTCCTGTCGGAGTACCTGACATCGAACGCTTTTGCAAAATTCTGGCCAAGGAAATGCGAGGTGCCCGCCTGCAACGCCTTCCCGTCCTGCATGAGGGCTTCGATACAATAGGTATCCACTGCACCCGCGAACCGCTCGCTCTCGCTCTTCACGCCCTTGATAACAGGCAGGGCCATATATTCTTCCGCGAAGGTAGCATAGACATCCAGCATCTGCCTCGTCTCGGCAATGGCCTCCACCGCGGTGGCATGGGCGGTATGCCCCTCCTGCCACAGGAATTCGGCCGTACGCAGAAATAGACGCGTCCGCATCTCCCAGCGAACGACATTCGCCCACTGATTGATCAGCAGGGGCAGATCCCTCCAGCTGCGGATCCAGTCACGATAGGTATTCCAGATGATGGTCTCGCTGGTGGGACGGATGATCAGCTCTTCTTCCAGTTTGGCCGTCGGATCGACGACCACCCCACCGCCGTTCGGGTCGTTCATCAGCCGGTAATGCGTCACGACGGCGCACTCCTTGGCGAAACCTTCCACATGGGCAGCTTCCCTGCTGAGAAAGCTCTTGGGAATGAACAAAGGAAAATAGGCGTTGACATGCCCGGTGTCCTTGAACATCCTGTCAAGCTGGTCGCGCATCCGCTCCCAAAGGGCAAATCCATAGGGTTTGATGACCATGCAACCGCGGACCTCCGAATGATCTGCCAAACCGCCCTTGATCACCAGGTCGTTATACCACTGCGAATAATCAGCTGCCCGGCTCGTGATTTCCTTGCTCATATAATTTATTAATCAGCTTTTAACAATAAAATGTTAACTTTTTGCTGTTAAGGCTCGTTATTTATTGTAACTTTAACAGGGAGTTGCAAATGTAACAACTTCAATGCTAAAAACTACGATCATGACACGAGTATATACCCTGCTTGCCGTTGCGATAGTCGTTGGAATGAGCAGCTGCTCTTCCTCCCGCAACGCACAAAATACAGACGATGTCTACTATTCGAACGGCGGCTCGAAGGGTGCCACCACGGCAGGTGGCGCCAATCAGGGTGACTACTACTCCACTTCTCCCAGCGACAACTATGTACGCATGGCGATGACGGACCCCCGCTTTTCCACCTTCGAAGATTACAACGCATACGATTCCTATTACTATTCCCCGGCCTCGGCTTCCATGGGTTATGGTTTTGGTTATCCCGCCTTTGGTTTCGGATATCCGATGTACGGAATGGGAATGGGCTTCTCCTATGGTCTCGGTTTCGGTATGGGCATGGGTATCTATGACCCGTATATGGCCTGGAACAGCTACTTCATGTGGAACAGCTGGTACAATCCTTATTTCTACAATCCTTGTTACGGCGTCCCGGTGATGATGGTCGGACATAATGCCGCTCCCACGGCGATCTATACCAATCTCCGGCCGTTCAATTCGGTCGCCTACCGCAACGGGCTCTATGCCAGGGGCGGCACCAGCGTCCGCAACAACAACCGGTACTACCGTCCGGGAATGACAGGGACCACGTCCTATAACAACCGTGTAAACCATGTAAACAGCACGGCAAGACCCGTGAATCAGACCTATTACCGCCCTGTCAACAACTCCAACGGCGGTTTCAGACCCGGCTCTTTCAGCGCACCTACCCGTAGCTACTCACCCCCCATGGGCGGTGGAGGTGGCGGCGGCGGAATCAGACCAGGCAGACACTAAGAACATTCAACGGAGCACCTACCTTCAGACAGCTAACCACCCGGGCGCTTTTCTAACAGATGAGGCCCGAGGCTCAACACCATTGCTATGTATAGATTTCTCCTGGCCATAGGGCTACTCCTGTGTCTCCGATCCAAAGCGCAATTACCGACCGACGTCCTCCGCTCGTCCTGGACAATGCCCGGGGGGACGGCACGCGAACAAGCCATCGGAGGGGCCATGGGGTCACTCGGCGGAGATATCTCCGCGGCCTCCGTCAATCCTGCCGGTCTCGGCCTCTATAAAACCAGCGAGCTGGTCCTCACTCCAGGCTGGCGTTTCCTCATCGATAAAGGCAATTACCTGGGCACGAACACAAAGGCCCCCGCCCTCAACCATTTCGCGACGGGCGCCAGCGGCGTCGTTTTCGCATACGGCAGCGGAGATCCCGGCGTCAGCAACGCCTTCGCCATTTCGGTCAACCGGATGGCAGATTTCAACAGCCATGTCTCCTATTCGGCGATCAATAACTACAGCTCTTTTTCCGAACAGTATGTCGAGGAATTCGCCGCCTCGGGTCTCGATATCAACAGCGGCATCGCGAGCCCTTCGCTGGACTACGGCACACGCATGGCGCTTTATACTTCATTGGTGGATACGGCCACTATCAACGGTACGCTGCAGGTGATCGGCCAGCCGCAGAAGGCGGGGCGGCTGCTCCAGCAAAACGATCTCCGCACCAGCGGTGGAATCACCGAGATCCAGCTGTCTCTCGCTACTTCCCGGCAGGACAAATGGTACATCGGCGGAAGCCTGGGTATTCCCATCTTCGACTATACCCGCAACCAGACCTTTACCGAATCCGATGCAACCTCCAATTCCAACAACGATTTTGAATCCTTTTCTTATCGCGAGACCTATACTACCAAAGGCACGGGGATCAATCTGAAGCTGGGTGCCATCTTCAGCCCTTCGACCCCCTGGCGCATCGGATTCGCCATCCATACCCCCAGCGTTTATGCACTGACCGACCATATCAGCGCCTCGATGATCACCCGTACCGAGAACTATACCTCTCTCCCGCAGGTGTCCATCAGCTCCGACTCGCTGGATCAACTGACCGGCTTGTCGCCGCAACCCAATTCCGTTACCTACGATCTTTATACTCCCTGGCATTTTCTTCTCAGCGGCTCGTATATTTTCGGCAGCGGTCAGGCCGAAACCAAAAAACAAAAAGGTTTCATCACCGCCGATCTCGAATACATCACAACCCATAGCCCCCATTATTCCGTTCCCAGCGATGAAGACCAGGGCTCGGGCGCCGGCGATTATTACGATCAGGTCAACCAGGCCATCAAACAACTGTACAAAGGTACCTACAGCGCCCGCATCGGCGGAGAGATGAAATTCAACACCTTACTTGTCAGGGCGGGCGGCGCATACTACAGTAATCCATACTCTCAATCCGGTCTGAAGGTCGACAGGCTCTTCCTCAGCGGTGGTCTGGGCTATCGCACCAAAGCCTTTTTCGCCGACCTCACCTACGTCATGCGGCTCAGCAACGATATCGATGTTCCCTACTATCTCGCCGATAAGAACAATTCCTATGCTTCGCTGA
>DASYSV010000436.1:0-6935 GCA_036010185.1 Puia sp. | reverse complement strand
TCGATAAGATCAAAAGCCTCAACCAATCAGCCCCCATTATTCTCATCACGCCCACTCCCCGCGGCGATTTCGTATATATCAACAACCCAAAGAACAACGCCTACGGCTCCTATAAACCAAAAGACGGCCAGACCCTCGAACAGGTGGCCGCCGCCATCGCCGATATCGGCCGCCACGAAAACCTCCGCGTCCTCGATCTCTATCACGACAACCGGCTCTCCGTACCCCACACCGTCCGTTTCAAACGCCTTAAAGACCCCGCATCCCACGCCTACCGCAACTACACCTACCCCGACTACACCACCATCCCCTTCGACCCCGCCACCGACGACTATCCCTATCCCCCCGAAGCCGCCGGCATGACCTTCGACGGCCTCCACCCCTCCGACGCCGGCAACGCCGAGATCGCCAAACAACTCTCCGCCATCCTAAAACATCTTTAACCACAGGCGGCCGCCACCATCGAGATATGCGGTCGCCACCCCCATCTTACACCGGCAAACTCACCGTCAACACACACCCTTCCCCCGGCGCGCTCGCAATCTCCACCTTCCCGCTGAACAGCTCCGCCCGGCTGATGATATTCGTTATCCCCACCCCACGGCGATGTTTTTTCTCATCGAACCCGATCCCATTATCCACCACCGACAGCACGAGATATTGCCCCTCGAGCGAAAGCCTTATCACCACCTGCGTGGCGCGGGCATGCTTGACGATATTGTTCAGCTGCTCCTGCACGATTCGGAAAAGCGTCAGCTTGCGCCGGTCCTCGATCTGCTCTTCGGAAACGTTTACCAGGTCCAGGTCTATCGCGGGCGCGTCCTTGGAGACACGTATATCCTCGATGATGTCTTCTATCGACTCGATCAGCCCGATCTCCCGCAGACCCGGCGTGATCAGCGATTTGGATATCTTCCGGATCTCGTTTATCGCCTTGCTGACCAGCTCGGTGCTCCTTTCGAGCAACTCCTGGCGCATATCCTCATCCGTCATGGCGGTATTGATATAGAGATTGCTCGCGCCGAGGATCTGGTTCACATTATCGTGCAGCTCCTTGCCTATTTCGGTCCTTTCCTTTTCCTGCGCCACGATCACGGCTTCGGTTATCTGCCGCTGACGCGTGACGTGCTGCTCGTTCAACGCTTTCTCCAATTGAACCCTTTCGGTCACGTCATTGGCTAACTCCAAAATAGCCGGGCGACCCTTATACCCGATCCAATGCCAGGCGATATCCGCGAAGATCACGTCCCCATTCTTCTTCATCGTCGCATGGATGCCCTTTTTGATCCCGTCGCGCAGACGGCCGGCCATGTCCACCTCGCGTCTCAGGTCATGCCGGTCCGAGTCGAGATAGATGTCCGCCAGCGTCAGACCCAGGAATTCTTCTTCGGTATAGCCATAGTGAATGACGGCCGCCTCATTCGTCTCCAGGATGCGAAAGTCTTCGGTATCGAATACCCACATCGGCATGGGATTGTTATGGAAAAGTCCGCGATACCGCTCCTCGCTTTCCCGCAGATGTTGCAGGTTGCGCAGTCGCTCGAGGCTGTAACGCACCGCCCGGGACAATAATTTTTCATCGAACTCGCCCTTGATCAGGTAATCCTGCGCCCCCAGCATCAATGCCTGCATCGCCAGCTTCCTGTCATTCAAACCCGTCAGCAGGATCACCGCGGCACACTGCGTCAACCCTTGCAGGCCAGTGTAAGAATCCAGTCCCCGGCTGTCGGGTAGCGAGACGTCCAGGAAGACCAGGTCTATCTTCCGGTAAGCCAGGATCTGCCGTGCCGACGCCAGCGTTGCAGCATGGTATATTCCTTCCATAAGCACGTCGATAGTGTGAAGCGACTCCTCCAGCAGGAAAAGATCGCCCGGGTTGTCTTCCACCACTAAGACGGATATCGGTTGGTTGTCTGGCGGCATATTAATAATTGGCTTTAGGCAGTTTCACAATGCTGATCCAGAAATCCTCTATCGTCCTGACGACGTCCATGAATCTGTCCAGGTCGACGGGTTTGGTGATATAACAGTTGGCATGCTTGTCATAGGACGCCAGGATATCCTTTTCCGCGGCCGATGTGGTGAGCATGATGACGGGAATACGTTTGAGCTGCGGATCATTTTTGATGACCTCCAGCACCTCGGTGCCGTTCATCTTGGGAAGATTGATGTCCAGCAGGATCAGATCCGGAGTCTCCTCTCCCTCCGACGGCTCCTTCAGGAACCTGATCGCCTCCAGCCCGTCATAGGCGATGGATATCCTGTTGATGATACGTGCGTCCTCGAGGGCTTCCCTCGTCAGCAGGATATCCCCCTCATTGTCGTCGACGAGTAATATGTGGATCTCTTTCATATCTTTTTTGCGATGGTGAAATAAAACGTGCTCCCCTTCTCCGGCACCGACTCCACCCATATCTTCCCTCCATGACGATCCACGATCTTTTTACAAATAGCCAGACCGATGCCGGTGCCCGAATAGTCGCCCTTGGTATGAAGACGCTGGAAGATGACGAATATCTTATCGAAGAACTGGGGGTCGATACCGATGCCGTTGTCTTCCACGGCGAATTGCCAGAAAGCGGCCTCTTCAGCCGCGCGAATACTGATCAGGGGTTTTCTGTCCGAATGATATTTCAACGCATTGCCCAGCAGGTTTTGGAACAGCTGCGTCAGCTGGACCTTGTCTCCCCAAACGACGGGCATCGGCCCAATGTCGATCCGCGCTCCTGCGATGACGATCCTTTCCTGGAAAATATCGGCCATCTCCTTCAGTACTACCCCGGTATCGACCTTGCCGAAGGCTTCCTTGCCGCTGCCAACCCGCGAATATTCGAGGAGATCGAGGATCAGTGTCTTCATCCGCTCAGCGCCGTCCACCGCAAAATGGATATACTGATCCGCCTTCTCATCCAGCCGGCCGCCATAGCGCTTCTTCAACAGCTGGAGGAAGCTGGTGACCATCCGTAAGGGCTCCTGGAGATCGTGCGAGGCGATATAGGCGAAACGCTCCAGCTCCGCATTTGACGTCGCCAGCTCCCCTGCACGCTTCGTCAGGTCGTCGTTCAACTGTCGCAGCTGCTCTTCATACCTTCTGTAGGCGGAGACATCGCTCACCGCGACCAATCTTGCCTCATGTCCTTCGAAGGTAAAGGAATGCGAGGTGATCTCCACGTCGATGATCTCGCCATTCTTTTTGACGTGCCGCCAACGGGTGTCATGCGAAACATCGACCCTTCCCCGGACGGCCGGGGCATTCCGCCTCAGCCTTTCGGCGTCTTCCGGCGGGCGTATATCGGCGATGGTCATCCCAAGGAATTCCTCTCGGGTATAACCATACACGCGGATGGCCGTATCGTTCACTTCGAGAAAACGCATCGTATTTTCGTCATAGATCCATTTCGGCAATGGACTCTTGTAAAAAAGTGTCTTGTATTTTTCCTCCGTAGACTCAAGATTGGTGGTTTGCCGCCGTAGATCGAGCCTTATTTTGCGGAAAAGAATGAAGGTCAGCAGGAGCACCGCCGCGATAAGACCCCATAAGATCCATTGCAATTCCGATGCCTTTGTCATGCTGTCCTCCCGCCGCCGGTCGAGCAGAATGCGTTCCTCTGCCTCGAGTCGTGATACAAGCTCGTCTTCTTTCAGCACCTGCATCCGCGACCCGTGATCATTCGCTGTGATGGCAATCAGGCTATCGAACCGGCGTTGTTGCACAGGATTGTCCGCCGTCAGACCCTTGACGGCGCGGATACGCTCCAGGAGGATAGGGGAGAAATTCCCGGCGGCATGAAGAAAGTCGCTGTCACCGGTAATCAGGAAATCCTTGAAATTCAACTGGTATCGGGCCCTCGCCTCGTTGATGCCGCCGATCCCGATCAACACCTCGTTGGTGTGCCGCACCCATGCCCATTCCTCCTGTGTCCGCCGGTATTGCCAGACGGACAATACGACGATGCAGAACACACCGGCAAGCGCGATGACGATACCGTACACCAGTTTATTACCGGTAGAGGATTTCATGATTGGTAGGAGATCTTCCAGGATCAGGTAAAATGATTACCCGGTAATTTACTAAAAAATGGCGATTAGGGTGTATTTTGAAGCGCAATCCAAAAGTCCATGCGTTTCGTGCACTATTCATATTCGCTCGCCCTCACCCTTCTTTCCATCGGCTGCCGTCGAACCACCGACCCGAAGATCGCCGCCATCCGGGCGGACAGCATCCTTGTTTCACTGCACCGCACGACGCATTATATCGACAGCGCCCGGAACCTGCTAGTGGCGGAAGATCCCGGCGGCGATAGCCGGCACGTGGCCTCGGCCGTACTCCTCCATACCCCCCTCGGTGATAGTCTGCTTTCCACGACCCGGACCCTCGTTACCCTCTGTCACGACAGCTGGCCCAACCCCGCGACGATCATCAACATAGACAATGCTTTCCGGTTTACCAAACAGCTGATCGCGCCCCATGCCTGGGATCAGGTATACTTCTCCGATACCCCTACCTCGACGGCCTATACCCTGCTCTTCTCGATGGAACTTGAATGCAACAGCGCCGCCAATTTCGCCATGTCCCGCATCGACGGCCGACGACGATAGCCCCATTCCGCACCCGCAGACGCCAACCCATCATCCTCCGCACCCGCATCGCCATCATCCTCCGCACCCGCTCACGCCATCACCCTCCGCACCCGCATCGCCATCATCCTCCGCACCCGCTCACGCCATCATCCTCCGCACCCGCCGGCGCCAGCACATCACCCCCCGCACCCCCTGATCACTGAATAACTTTATTTCCCTATATTGTGAATCTCTATAAAACCTTATGATCCGAACCATACTGGTAGATGATGAGATCGACAGTATCCTTGTTCTGAGACGGCTGTTGAAGACCCACTGTCCTGATGTCGAGATCGTCGGGGAAGCCGATGCGATCACGAAGGCCCTTGACATCATCGAACACACTTCTCCCGATCTGCTGCTGCTGGACATTGCGATCGACACCGGAAATGCTTTCGACCTCCTCAACCGCCTGGGTAATTTCAATTTCCAGGTGATCTTCGTGACCGCATTCAACGATCGCGCCATCGACGCATTCCGGTACAGCGCGGTGGACTATCTGCTCAAGCCGGTCGATGGATCCCTTTTGCAAAAGGCCGTGGAAAAGGCGGCGGGGCGCATGACGGAAAAACAGATGACCCAAAACCTGAAGGTCCTGTTGGACAATACCGTAGCCCTGCAGGTGTCGAATCAAAAAATGGCAATCCCCACGCTCAACGGTCTGACCTTCGTTTATTTCAGGGACATCCTCCGGTTCGAGGCGGAGGGCAGCTACACCAAAGTGGTCCTCGAAGATGGCCGGCAGATCATGGCGACAAGATCCATCAAGGACTATGAGACCCTGCTGCCCGAATCCATTTTTTACCGGGTGCATCATTCCCATATTATACATCTGAACAAGATAAGGGAATACCGGAAAGGAAGAGGAGGGTACATCATCATGGAAGACGGTACCTCCATCGAAGTGGCGATCCGGCGCAGGGAGGACTTTCTGAAAAGACTAATGAAGTGACCTGTCCATTATATGAAGAACATCCTGCTTTCGGGCATCCTTTGCTTGTTCATTTTCCCGGAGATCGCATTCCCGCAGGAATATAGCTATACCCATTACACTACGGCGAATGGTCTTGCCGGTTCGACGCTCTATTGCATTACCCAGGACAAAGACGGCTTTATCTGGGTCGGCACTGAAGAAGGCGTAAGCCGTTTCGACGGCGTCCATTTCCGCAATTTCACCACCAAAGACGGATTGCCCGACCTCGAGGTATTGCAGATCTTCGGGGATTCGAAAGGCAGAGTATGGATGGCTCCTTTCTCCAAGGCAGTCTGTTTCTACTATCAGGGTAAGATCCACAACGCACAGAACGACTCCACGCTGAGCCATCTCCATTTGCAGCAGAACGCCGAAGGCTTCCACGAAGACCCGCATGGCAATATCCTTATCGAGGAACGATCCGCCCTTCATATCGTGAAGCCGGATGGCACCGTTGTACGATTGGATTCGCTCGGCGGTCGACAGATCTCCGATTGTGTGGCGAGCGCCACCAGCGCCGGCGGCAATTTCCTGGCACAGGTAGGGGCGTCGATAATAGAATTTTCGACGGCCGGAGTGCTCCGTAAGATGCCTCTCAATATTCAGCTCCAATACCGGCAACCATTTTATATCGCAATGAACCGTACCCTCGTGGCCTGGCGGGATTCCACTAACATGTACCGCATCCGCGCCGTTTCGAATGGAAGGCTCGTCACGAAGTACTTCGATCCGAACCACAGCGGTCATATCTGTTTTTCCACCGTGGGCGATAGCCTGGTTTATTGGAACGGATCTTCGGGCAGCGTGGAATGCAACTATTTCACGGGACAGACCCGGCAATTCCTGCCGGGCATCCGCGTAAGTAAGGCCTTCCGGGATGGCTTCGGGAATCTCTGGTTTACGTCCATCGGCAAAGGCCTCTTCCGGCTGAATTCCAACGATACGAGGCTGCTCCGGCTGTCAGGAGAAAAGGGCCAGCCGGCCAACGTTCTCGCGCTCACCAGCCTTGACAACCAACTCTGGGTGGGGGACGACCAGGAGCGCATCTTCCGTCTCTCACTCCCGGATATGACGTCAGCGGGGGGGCATCTCTTCTATAAATTTGCCAACAACCGGATCCTGTATCTCGGATTGGCTGGCAAAGACAAGATCCTTGCAGGGTCCGATGAGGGGCTGCTCGAAGGTACCCGCGAACCCCGGTTCCTCCGCACGATATCCACAGGAGTCAAGTCGGCCTCACGCATCGATGAGAATACGCTGCTGGTCGGCTTCAGCTGGGGCGCGGCCATCGTCGACCTGCGGAACTTTGCCATCGATACACTATGGCACGAACGCGCAACAG
>DASYSV010000424.1:0-7356 GCA_036010185.1 Puia sp. | reverse complement strand
CCATATCCTCTTTTTGGGGCGGCTTGCGAACGTCCCCCACCCGGATATGCTTCAGATTGGCGCCAAACCAGGTCAGACCGATGATCATGCCGATGCCTGCCGCACCGAAGGCCCAACCCCAGGTGTATTTATTCCGGAGATATGCCGCCGCAAAATTGCACAGCAACGCACCTGTGTTGATGCCCATATAGAAGATATTGTAGGCATTGTCTTTTAGCGGCTTGAGCTCCTCCTTATTATAGATGTTCCCGAGCAGGGTGCTGATATTGGGTTTGAAAAACCCATTCCCGATAATGATCAGGGCCAGCGAGATATACATCGTGGTGTTTCCCGGCAGGATCAACCCCAGGTAACCGGCGGCCATCAGTGATCCGCCGATAAAAATGGACCGGATATAGCCGAGATAGCGGTCGGCGATCATTCCGCCGACGAAGAGCGGTAGCCAGATCAGCGCCAGGAAGGTACCCGTGATGTCGGCGGCGCTGCTTTCCGGGATACCTTTGCCGCCCGTTTGATCGTCCTTTAGATACAATAAGAGAATGCCGGCAAGCAGGTAGTATGCAAATCGTTCCCACATCTCTGTGAGTGCAAGGACATACAGGGCTTTCGGATGTTTGGCTTTTGGGGCAATCGTCAGACTCATGCGCAGAGGAATTAGGGGCCCAAAATAAGCAAATATCCCGTTGGACCCTCCCCGGATAATGACCACTAGTAAATTCTTTTTTACTATATGCCCCTGAAATTCGAATTTCGGGCCATGAAGATCCTCTTGTTAGGCTCCGGCGGCCGGGAGCATGCGCTTGCCTGGAAACTCAGACAAAGCAACCGCTGTTCGGCGCTGTACATCGCACCGGGTAATGCCGGCACCTCCCAATGCGGCACCAATCTGCCCCTTTCACCACTGGATTTCGAAGGACTTGCTAAATTCTGTACCGCGGAGAACATAGGAATGGTGGTCGTAGGACCCGAGGAACCCCTGGTCAATGGCATCGTCGATTATTTCGCAGCCGCCGAGACCGTCCGGAATATACCCGTTATCGGTCCCACGGCCAAAGGCGCCCGGCTGGAAGGCAGCAAGGCCTTTTCAAAAAAATTCATGCAACGCCATAATATCCCTACCGCCTCCTACCGCGAGTTCCACTCCGGGAATTATGCCGACGGCATCACCTATATCCAGCAACACCCCCTGCCGGTAGTCCTTAAGGCGGATGGCCTCGCGGCCGGAAAGGGTGTGATCATCTGCCAAAGCACTATCGAAGCCGTGGCGGAGTTCGAGCTCATGATCCAGGGTAACAAATTCGGGGAAGCAGGTGCGAAAGTAGTGGTGGAGGAATTCCTCACCGGGATCGAGCTTTCCATTTTCGTACTGACGGACGGGCAGCACTTCCTCGTAATGCCGGAGGCCAAGGATTACAAGCGGGTAGGGGAAGGCGATATTGGCCCCAATACGGGGGGGATGGGCGCCGTGAGCCCGGTGCCGTTCGCCGATGCCGTCTTAATGGATAAGATCACCCAACGGATCATCGTCCCTACCGTCCGGGGGCTTGCGGAAGAGAACATAGATTATAAAGGATTCATTTTCGTCGGGGTGATAAAGGTCGGGGACGATCCCTATGTCATCGAATATAATTGCCGCATGGGCGACCCGGAAACGGAAGTGGTCATGCCCCGGCTTAAAAACGACCTGGTCGAGCTTTTCCAGGCTGTTGGCGAGCAAAGACTTGATAAGATGACCATCCAACAGGAAGAACGAACTGCCTGTACGGTCGTCGCCGTCAGCGGGGGCTATCCCGGCTCCTATGAAAAAGGACTGCCCATCAGCGGTCTCGATGGTACACCGCCGGTCCATTCCGAAAGCCTGATCTTCCATGCCGGAACCCGGGCCGAAAAAGATGCCATTCTCACCAATGGCGGCCGGGTACTCTGTGTCACCTCCTTCGCCGACACCGTCTATGAGGCGGTAGACAAATCCAGGGATATCCTCGAAAATATTTATTTCGACGGCATTTATTATCGCCGCGATATCGGATTCGAATTTCTATAACTAGGCGGAGCACAGCTCCGCCGGCCACAACCGAGCCATGCACTACAGCGATTATCTCGAATTGGATAAGATACTGGATGCGCAGCATCCCGAAAGCGACCGCCTGGGCACCCCTGCCCATGACGAAATGCTCTTCATCGTCATCCACCAGGCCTACGAGCTATGGTTCCGCCAGCTGCTTTACGAGACGGACTCCGTCATCGCTATCTTCGGGCAGCCCTCGCTCAACGATAATTCACCCGAACTGCAGACCATCGTCCACCGGTTGTCACGCTGTGCCACCATCCTCAAGGTGCTCGTACATCAGATAGATATTATGGAAACCATGAATCCCATGGATTTCCAGGATTTCCGCGATCTCCTCCGACCAGCCTCCGGTTTCCAAAGCGTGCAGTTCCGGCTGCTGGAAGCCAGGCTGGGCCTCCAATACGAAGGGCGAGTCGGGAAACAATATTATCTTTCACAGCTGCGGCCCGAAGAGATCGATCGGGTAAGGGCCGCCGAAACGACCCCTTCACTCCTCCAGCTGCTGAACGCCTGGCTCGAACGTATGCCCATCCTCGACGATACTGCCGGGACCGCCTTCTGGGCCGACTACCGCGGGCGCTATCAGTCGAGCCTGGCCGATGCGGAAAAAGCAAACCTGGAGGCCTTTGACAGGGTTTTCTTCGAAAACTCTACCGATAGAACCCTCTCCCCGTCCGCCTGCCGCTCGGCGCTTTTCATAATGCTCTATCGCGGTTATCCGCTGCTCCAGCTGCCCTACCAGGTACTACACCAGCTGCTGGAAATTGACGAACAGCTCAGCACCTGGCGATATCGTCATATGAGCATGGTACATCGCACCATCGGAACGCGCATCGGCACCGGCGGCAGCACCGGAAGGGACTACCTGTCAGTAGCCCTCGAAAAGCATCACCTCTTTCGCGAGATCGCGGCACTGACCAGCTTCCTGATCCAACGGAAAAGGTTACCGGAATTGTCGCCGGAGATCCGGCGCCGGCTTGGGTTTGGTTGATCTCTATATGCCGCCACACGGCTGCATGGCCGGGTCGCTGTGTGCGCGCGGATGTTTTTATCCCCATCGCAGATACGATGCTACCGCTTTTGTCGTTATTGATTTTCAGCCAATACCTATGGAAATAATCCACATATCAGGGGTTTCACCTTGTTAATTCGAATTATTTCCTTCAATTTTGCTGACAATTTACAAGCAGGCCGAGCTGGGAACGGTGGCCGGTTAAATTCTAAAAAAATTCGAACCTTTTAAATCAAATGGGTTTATTCAATTTCCTTACGCAAGAAATAGCCATGGACCTCGGTACGGCTAATACCCTGATCATACATAACGACGAGATTGTAGTGAATGAACCGAGCATCGTTGCCCTGGATCGAAATAACCCCAAGAACGTGCTGGCCGTCGGCAAACGCGCGCTGATGATGCACGAGAAAACCCATGAAAGCATACGGACGGTCCGCCCCCTGAAAGACGGGGTCATCGCCGACTTCAACGCGGCCGAGCTCATGATACGGGAAATGATCAAAATGATCTATCCCAAAAAACCTCTTTTTCCGCCCAGCTGGCGAATGATGATCTGTATCCCCTCAAGCATTACCGAAGTCGAGAAAAGAGCCGTACGGGACAGCGCCGAACAGGCAGGCGCAAAAGAGGTCTATCTTATCCATGAGCCTATGGCAGCCGCGCTGGGTATCGGCATCGACGTGGAAGAACCCGTCGGTAACATGATCATCGACATCGGCGGCGGTACCACGGGTATCACCGTCATCGCGCTCGCCGGCATCGTGTGCGACCAATCGATCCGTATCGCCGGCGATGAATTCACCGCCGATATCATGGAAGCCCTTCGCCGGTATCACTCTCTGCTTATCGGTGAACGTACCGCCGAGCAGATCAAGATCCAGATCGGCGCCGCACTCAAAGACCTGGACAACCCGCCCGACGATATCCCCGTCAATGGCCGCGACCTCGTCACCGGTATCCCCAAACAGATCATGGTATCCTACCAGGAAATAGCCGAAGCCCTCGATAAAAGCATCTTCAAGATCGAAGAAGCCATCCTCAAGGCGCTGGAAACGACGCCTCCCGAGCTGGCCGGCGATATCTACCGCCGCGGTCTCTACCTGACGGGTGGCGGAGCGCTGCTGCGAGGCCTTGACAAACGGCTGAGCCAGAAAATAAAACTACCCGTGCATATCGCCGACGACCCGCTGAAAAGCGTGGTCAGAGGGACAGGTATAGCGCTGAAGAATTATGACCGGTATCCGTTCGTCATGAGATAGAACGAGCCAGCCGCCATTAACAGATCACCAACAGAAACTACACACCGGTGCGTAACGTTTTTCTCTTCATCAGAAGGCATTTCAACTTCCTCTTCTTCCTGGTGTTGCAGATCATCGCCCTGTCCTTCCTGTTTCGTTTCAACAAATTCCACGAGGCAGCCTTTCTCAATGTCAGCACCGAGATCACCGGACGCATCAACGAGCGTTACAACAATGTCGAATATTATTTCCAACTGAAGAAAACGAACGAGTCGCTCGTACAGGAAAACCTCCGCCTCAGGCAACAGCTCAGGGAGAACTACGAGGCGCCGGATTCCAACAAACGGCTTATCCATGATACGGTAAGGTCCGATACGGGTCAGGCCTACCTGAAATATAATATCATGGAGGCGAAGGTCGTGAACAACACCACGTTGCTCCCGGACAACTATCTGACCATTCACCGCGGATTCGAACAGGGCGTGCGTGCCAATATGGGCGTTGTCGGACCCCAGGGACTGGTAGGTTCCGTGATCAATGTGAGCAGGAATTTCGCCACCGTCCAAAGCATGCTCAACTCCAAGTTCAGCGAGGTGGCCAAGCTCAAGAACAGCAACGAGACGGGAAAGGTCCAATGGGACGGCACTAACCCACAATATGTCACGATGAAGAATATTCCCAAAAGCGTGAAGGTCGAAAAGGGAGATACCGTCGTGACCACCCAGATCTCCTCGATCTTTCCGGCCAACATCATGATCGGTACGATCGCCGAGATCATACCCGACATCTCCTCGAATTTCTATACCCTTAAAGTTAAGACGGCTACGAACTTTTCCACCCTTGAATACGTATATGTCACTGACAATCTACAGTATGACGAACAAAAAAGGCTGGAAGACTCTACCCGTAAAAAGATCCAATGAGCGAGTTGCTGAAAAATACGGTCCGGTTCATCCTCTTTATCCTGGTGCAGGTGTTCATCCTCTTCAAGATGCCGCCGCTGCACCGGTTCATAGTGCCCTATCTGTATTATCTCTACATCCTTTGGCTGCCTTTCAGTCTTTCCCGGATCGGCCTGACATTCGTCGGTTTCTTTTTTGGCCTTTGTCTTGATTATTTCACCAAGACTCCGGGTCTTCATGCCGCGGCCTGCACCCTCATCGCTTATGTTCGTCCCTTCGTCATCGGACTCCTCATCTCGCAGGAAGGAGCCGACAAGAACTATGTCGCTCCGAGCATCGTGAGTATGGGTTGGGCGCCATATGCTACCTATGTTATCGTCCTGACAGTGCTCCACCACGCTTACCTCGTGCTTCTGGAGTGGATGAACTTCGGGAGCCTCATATATTTCCTCGGAAAGGTGATCGCTTCCTCGGCCGTGAGCCTGCTACTGATCCTGCTCACCGAATTGCTGTTCTACCGTAAACAAAAGTTCAGGACCAATACAATCTGACCGGCTACTTTAGACGTTTAATGTGTACATTGTAGGAGCAAATCCATATGCCTGTATTCAATCAATCGCGCAGTAATATCATCCGCCTCATTTTCGCAGGCATGTTCCTGATCATCGCGGCTCAACTCTTCCACCTGCAGATCGTTTCCAAAAAATACAAACAGCAGGCGCAGGAAAACGCGCTCTTTCGGAAAAGCGTCTATCCCAGCCGGGGGATCATCTACGACCGGAAGGGCAGGGCCATCCTCAACAATACCATCCTGTACGATCTGATGGTCACACCCTCGCAGCTTAAGAATATAGATACGACCTATTTCTGCCAGCTGATGGGCATCGATACCGCGGAATTCCGCCGCCGTATGGGGAGCTATAAGATCAAGAGCAGTCCATTCCGCCCCGTCACTTTCCAGGACCTGCTTCCTCCCGAGGTCTATGCCCGGATGGAAGAGAATATCTGGAAATTCCCCGGCTTCAACCTCCAGGAACGCCCCGTCAGGGTCTATCCCTACAATGCCGCCGCCCATATCATGGGTTATGTCGGCGAAGTGGATTCCGCCGTGATACGGCGCAGCAATAATTATTATCAGCTGGGCGACTATGTCGGCCGCAGCGGTCTGGAACAATACTATGAAAAGGAATTGATGGGTGAACGAGGTATCGAATTCTGGATCAAGGACAATAAGAACAGATTGGTGGATCACTATCAGGGGGGCACGCTCGACACGCCCGCCATCGCCGGTAAGAACCTGCATACCTATCTGGATATAGAACTGCAACAGCTGGCCGAACGCCTGCTTTTTGGAAAGACCGGTGCGGTCGTAGCCCTCGAGCCTTCCACCGGCGGCATCCTGGCCATGGCTTCGGGACCGGACTTCGACCCCAATTCGCTGACCGGACCCGATAAACAATCCAACTACGCAAAGCTGGTCCTCGATGCTTCCGCGCCTCTCTTCAACAGGGCGATCAAAGGTCAATACGCCGCAGGTTCCACCTATAAGCCGATCGGCGCGCTTATCGGTCTGGACGAAGGGGTCATCAACCCTAACAGCGGGATCGACTGTCGCGGCTTTTACTATGGATGTGATCGTCCCGTCAAATGCGAAGAACATAACCCGGGCCATGCCGCGAATCTCCGGCTGGCCATCGCCCATTCCTGCAATTCCTTTTTCTGCAACGCCTTCCGGCTCGAGCTCGACGACCCGGCAATCCATAGCGTCCGCAAAGGACTGGAAAAGTGGAAGAACTATGTCAACGCCTTCGGTCTCGGGCATCGCCTGGGCGTAGACCTGCCCAGCGAGGACGCCGGCAACATCCCGGATACCACGGCTTATGACAAGGCCTATAACCATTCCTGGAACTCCTGCACCATGGTGACGATGGGTATCGGCCAGGACAAGATGGAAGTGACGCCGCTGCAAATGGCCAATACGATGTGTATCGTCGCCAACCGGGGCTTCTATTATACGCCGCACTTCGTAAAAAGCATCGAAGGGGCACCGGAGGACGATACTCTTCTCAGCCGGTTTCATCAAAAACATGAGCCCGTCACGCATATCCCCGATGCCGACTATGACGTGGT
>DASYSV010000415.1:0-6643 GCA_036010185.1 Puia sp. | reverse complement strand
TTCTTATAAGATGGTCAGAGTCAGTGAGTAACAGATCATTAACGAAGACGAGGTACGGATTAGTATATAATGTGAGATTAAAGCTCTATTAAAAAGCAGGATTTAGGTGCAGGGGCGGGATCAGGGGGTGTTAAACGCTCGGTTCCAGGTGGAGGGGGGCGGGATTTCGCCGGATGCGAATTTGAATCCGGATGGTACCCAGGAGCAGGGCGATCTCGAGTATCAGGGTAATATAGAAATAGATGTCATAAACATGCAAGAATAAGACCCTGAGAGACAAGTGGTTAGTTCTTTCCGAGCCAATGATCCAGGTGAGGACCTTTTTAATGGCAGGCATCAGGACGGGGATTTTGGACCAGTTGGTATATCGGACGTCTTCGTACCGGTAGGCCTGGTCATAGTCCGGCGGGGTCTGATTGCGGTAATAACTCCAATTTCCGCGGATGTCGGCGATGCTGGCTAATTGGCCGTCCGGACGGACATAAAACACGTTGTAGCTGGGGTCGAGCGCCACCCAGCGGCTGCCGTCGTAGGCTTCGACCACCATATGAGCGCCATATTTGCCACCTGCCATCATTTGGGCGATGCGGATAGGGTAGTTATAGCTGCGAAGAACCCGGGCAAGCACCTCTGAATAGCTGCCACAGGCACCATCGGTGGTATTCAGATCGACAGCCGCGGAATGGAGGATGCCGCCCTCCGGCCCCAGCCGCCTGGTATTGCCGATAAAGACATCCGCTCTGCTATGCATCAGTTCGTGGCAGGCATGCATGGATTTGATGAGGATGGAATCAGGGGTGGCGCCGCCATTAGCAGTGGCATCGATGCTGGATTTGATGGAATCGAAGAGTCCGTTTTCGTAAACGGAGAGTATGTGGAAGAATAGCAGACAGGCAATCAGGAACCCGTTGAGAAACGTGAGCACGTATAGATTTCGAAATGCTTTTCTGAAGGAGACGAAGAATTGCCCCATAAAGAATTAATAGGTTAATAAGCGGATACGGACTTGGGGGCAGAACGAAGGTACGACCAAAATTGAATTCACGTGAATTATTTGACGGTATATGTGGTATGATCCAGTCCGACACCGGTGATCCTAAGTGATTTCCAGCCTGCGGGCAAATGGGTAGGGAGTTGTACAATGCCATCTGCCGTGATATCGAGACCGCCGAAACCATCGAGCAGGGCTTGCAGCACTCCTCCTGCGCCGGTGGCGAAATAGGGGTTGGTCCCGGATGCCGTTTCGGCTATGACGCCGAAGGGGGGACGAAGATTGGGTATATACCCTTCTTTGAGGACTTTTAGAGCCTTATCGGGTTGGCCAAGACGTTCATAGAGGATGGAGAAAATCGCATGTGTCATGGCGGGGCCTTCGCCAACGCGGGGTTCGTAATATTCGAGGTCTTTGCGGATGGCGGCGGGGGTGGTGACCTCTTTGAGGGGGTAGGCGAGCAGGTTTACATCCGCCTGTTTGATGGGCTCACCGTTGTATGCGGCATGCTCGCGGGTGGTGCCATCCGGGAAACGGAGGATGGGAATATTGTTCCGGACATTGTTCCAATCGGGATCGGCCCTGATGCCGAGGACATGTGCCGCCTCGATGGCGTCCTGTAGATTGGTGCGGGCGGCGGCATTGGTGTAGGCATTATTGTCTACGTTTTCGGCCCATTCATCGGCGGCGACCACATTGTCGATATCGTAGTGGCCGGGGCCGTTGCGTTGTACCCTGCTGGCCCAGAAATCGGCAGTCGCCTGCAGCAGCGGCCAGCCTTTTTCCTTTAGCCATGAGATGTCGCGGGTTACGCAGTAATAGTTCCATGCCGCGATGCCGACATCGGCGGTGATATGATGTTCGAAGGGACCGCTTAGGGCCCATACCGGCGTCTCCTCATTGCCGCTGGCGGCGCTTTCCCAGGGGAACATGGCGCCTTTGTAGCCATGTTCGGAGGCGTTGCGTATGGCCGCCGGGAGCCGCTGGTAACGGTATTCCATAAGCGAGGCGGCGATCTTTGGCTGTAGCAGGAGCAGCGCCGGGTACATCCAAATCTCCGTATCCCAGAATGTATGACCGTTGTAGCCCAGACCGCTGAGGCCCATGGGGGACAGGCTATAGGACGTGCCTTCGCGCGCGAAGGAATAGAGGTGATAGAGCATGAGCCGGATATCGCGTTGGGTTTGCGCATCGCCGTCGATGACGATATCGCTTTTCCAGAGTGCGTCCCACGCTTGTTCGTGGTCATGGATGAGGCTTTTGGCGCCCTGCAGTGCCGCGAAGATGGTTAGACGTTCGGCTTCGTTGAGCGGGTCATCGTTGTGGGCGGAGGTAAGGGAGGAGCCGACGACGGCGAAGTGGTAAGTCGTTCCGGCCTGAAGCTTCTTTTTGAATTTGAGCAGATGCATATTATTGTCCCACATCTCATGGATAGTGATCGGCTCGTTGGGATGCGGCTCGTCGAAGATGAAACTGTTGGAAGCCGCCATGAGGAGCTTGCCTGTGGGGCTTTTGGCGGTGGATGTGAGGAGGGAGATCTTTACGTGTGGACGATCGATGTCGTTGTTGTAGTTTTCGACGTCGCGGAGCATGTCGGGAGCCTCCATGACGCTGGCGGGGACTATGGAGATGTCCTTATGGGCAGTGATGGTGACGTCTACCAGGGCGGTATAGGGCAGTTGGCGAAGCGAGTACCAGGTATATGTTATTGTGGCTTTATCCTTATAGTCGAATGAGGTGGTCAGACAGGCATGACGCATGTCGAGGGTCTGGCGGAGATGGGTGACCTCTTTGAAGCTGCCGATGCGGTGGTCGTCGATATCGAGATAGAGATTGATGAAATTGAAGGTCTTGAGGATATTGCTGACGCGGCCGCGGCCGTAGAGGTCGAAGGCGCCATTGAGGACGATGTCTTTGGCTTTGAAGGGGTCGGTTGAGGATACGAGGCCGAGCATGCCATTGGCGACGGTGACTCCGTAATAGTTGTTGGGGTCGATGGAGTCGGCGTGGATGGTCCAGGTGTCAGGCTGGGGGTCAGATGTTTGGGCCGGGAGGGTATGGGTGATGATGAGGAGTAGAAAAAGGAGGGAGAGTTTTTTTTGTGCGGTCATAGTCGCAAATTTGCAATCGTTGGTGTCGAAATTACGTATTATTGTCTATATGAAGAGATTGTTGGTTATTGTTGTCCTTTTGGTGCTGGTGGTGCTTGTGTGTATTGAAGTATTTATTCCCTCGACGGTGAAGGTAAGCCCGGTGGTCCCGGTGCGGAGTCGGGCGGCGGCGATTTTTCGTGTGCTGCGAAATGAAGACCGGTGGATGGGGTGGTGGCCCAATTCGTCGATGGGATTGGATAATGGGGAATTGTGGTATCACGGGCTTGGCTACCGTGTAGAAAAGCTGTCCTATAATATCGTGGATGTCGGCATCCGGACGTCGTCGGAGGAATTGGAGAGCAGGATCAGTATTATTCCGGTGGGGAGCCAGGACTCTTCGCTGTTGCAGTGGAGTTGTGATATCCCGGTCGGAAGCAATCCTTTGCGCAAGATCGGCCGTTATGCGGAGGCCAGGAAGATCGCTTCGGCAATGAAGGAATTATTGGGTTTTGCGGCGGATTATCTGGGTAAAAAGGAGAATATCTATGGTGTATCCGTTGGGGAGAGCTCGACGAGGGATACGCTGTTGGTGGCGGAGGAGGGACATTTTCGCGGTTATCCGGGGAATGCGGATATCTATGGGTTGGTTAATGCAGTGAAGAAGCGGATCGCGGACGCGGGGGGGAAGGTGACGGGTTATCCGATGGTGAATATATCCGGGGGGGATACGGGTTATAAGGTACGGGTGGCGGTGCCTACCGACAGGAATATACCTGCTGTGGGGCGCTTTTATTTCATGAGGCTGATACCGGGGAATTATCTCGTCACGGCGGTGACGGGGGGGCAGGGGGCCGTGAATAATGCGTTGGAGGGAATGAAGGAGTATATCAGCGATTATCAGCGGACGGTGATGGCGATACCTTTCCAATCGCTGGTGACGGATAGGGAGGAGGAGAAGGATAGTACGAAGTGGAAGACGAGGATCTATTATCCGATATTTTGAGCGGCGCGGGGCGCCAGGGCCGGATGACGCGGGTTGTTAGGGCGTGAACTGGATGACGAGGGACGTTAAGGTTGGAATTGGATGACGCGGGCGCTGTCGTTGTTTTTTGTGAGGAGGAAGGCTTGTTTGCCGGCGACGCGGAGGGGCAGGATATGGCGGACCTGTCCTTCGATGGCGAGTCCGTTGAGGGGCGTCGTCGTGAAGGAGTCGCGGCCGTGGTTGAGGAGAAGTGTGCCGTAATCGGCGTCGTATCTTCCCATTTGAATGTTGTTGTCATAGTAATTGCCTGCGAGGAGGATATCGGGGAGGCTATCGCCGTTGGCGTTGACGACTACCGCGGTGCGATAGGAGGAGAGCTGGGCTTCCCAGGGCATGGCCTGCAAGCGGAAATTGAGATGACCGTCATTGATAAGGATGGCGTTGGAGAAATAATTTGCCGTCAGCGTATCGGCCTGGCGGAGGTGATCGACAGAGAAGATGTCCTGTAGTGACGCCTTTGCGAAATCCTGGGCGTAGAGGAAATTCTTTTTTATCGAGGGCAATTGCATTTCGAGCTCGTGTTTGTTGGCGAAGGGGAGCTCGCGGTCGCCGATATAGTATGTGAGGATCTGTTCTTTTTTGTCGTTGCCGTCGAAATCGGCATAGTACAGACGGACCGGTTTTTGGTCCGATGCCTTGAGGCGGCTGTTCAGGCCGAGGTTGCCTGCGATGAGATCGAGGTTGCCATCGCCATCGAGGTCTACGGGCAGCACGAAATTCCACCAGCCTTTCTTATCCGAGAGCACTTTTTTTGTGAGGTGGCCGTCTTTATCGAGGAAGGCGACGATGCCGCCCCATTCGAGCGTCAGGAGCAGGTCCTTTCGGCCGTCCTTATCGAGATCGACCCATTGCGCAGAGGTGACGAAGCCGATACCGGCAAGTTCTTTGGCGACTTGTGTGGTGACATCGGTGAAATGACCTTTGCCATCGCCCCTGAGCAGGTACGAGCGGGGGATCTTGCCATAATCAAAAGGAACGGATCTGCCTCCGATGAACAGATCGATATTACCGTCGTGATCGAAATCGGAGGGGGCGACGCAGGACGCGTTGAGGTAAAGATCGGAGAAGGCCTTGTCGAGCCTGGTGAGTGAGCCTTTCCCATCGTTGAGGTATACCCGCGGAGAGCGCCATGGCTCCTGGCCATAGTATTCGTTGCCGCCGCTGGCCACCACGAGATCGGGGGCGCCGTCATTGTTGACGTCGGTCCAGCAGGCATCGACGTCTTCGTAGGTGCTGTCATTGTCTAAGGCCGGCTCGGGAAGCCGTCCGAATTTTCCGGCTTTGTCCTGGATGAAAACGGCGGGTTTTTGCCATTTGGAGGCGCCGATAAAAACGTCTTCCAGACCGTCGTGGTTGATGTCCGCGATGGCCGTGGCGGGACCCTCGGTAGAAAGCATATGCGGGAGCAGGGGTTCCCGGTCGAATTCATGGAAGTTATTCTCGACATGACGATAGAGCAGCCGGGTCGATTGGGTGATATCTTTTACGGGAGCCGACGGGTTTTTCCAGTGATCGGTAACGATACGGTAATCGAACAGGGGCAGGCCTTTTGTGTAGCTGAAGGTCATGTGGCCGGTGTGGGCGGGCAGATCGATCCGTTGGTAGGAATTGTCGGGCCATACCAGGAATGCCGAATCGACGGGTGTTTGGTACAGCCCGATGTGGAGAGGTATTTCCGCGCTGGACAGGAAGCCCCTGACGGGATATTTTTCATAGCTGCGGATGTCTCCTTTGGAGAAGACAAAGATCTTGGCGCCGAGGGCGTTGATGTTCTTTTCGGGTCCTTTCAGGGTAACGTCTACCGCGGGGCGGCGGGCCTTTTCCGACTGGAGGTTCTGATAGACAAGGACGGGTTCATCGATGTTATTGACGACGAGATCGAGATCGCCGTCGCCGTCCAGGTCCGCGTCTATAGCGCCGTTGGAATAGGTGGGATGGATGCCGTCGATGCTGTCGTCCATATTGGAGAAGGACATCTGTCCTTTGTTGCGAAAGAACCGGCTGGGCAGTTTGATCTCGGGGAATTTGTTAATCAGGTCGATATCCTTATCCGACATGCTTCGGTCCTGGATCTTTCGCTGGAGCTCTTCGTTGGAGATGAAATTGATATAGTCGATGTCGTTGAGCCTTTTCGGGATACCATTGGAAATGAAAAGGTCTTTGAGACCGTCGTTGTCGAAATCGACCCATAGCGGCGACCATGACCAATCGGTAGCGGCGATACCCGAGTACAGGCCTATCTCGCTGAAGTGTCCGTTGCGGCGGTTGTACTGAAGATTGTTACGGGTATATTGATAATTGTAGCCGTAGCCTATTTTGAGATTGAAGACGTCCCAGGTGTCTTCGCCTTCGGAACGTTTGAGGATGTAGGGATCATAGGGAAGCATGTCCATGGTGACGATCTCGGGGAAGCCGTCGTTGTCGGCGTCGGCGATATCCACGCCCATAGTATACTGGCTTGTGTGCATGACGCGGTCGTTCAGCTGGTCCTGGAAGGTGCCGTTATGCCGGTTGATA
>DASYSV010000388.1:0-5767 GCA_036010185.1 Puia sp. | reverse complement strand
CCGATACTGAAGAATAGGAAAACGAAAAATAGCGACCGCTGAAGGGGATTCATATGCAGGAAAGTTTTATACCCCCTAAATTAAGCGTTTTTCTGACAATTATTCCATTTTCTGCCTGTGCCTTTTGCCCGGCCTCCCCCCCGCCTCATCCCCTCACCTGCCCCGTCCCGCGTATCACCCATTTCTCCGTCACCAGCTTTTCCAGCGCGAACGGCCCCCTCGCATGCAGCTTCTGCGTCGAGATCCCGATCTCCGCCCCCAGCCCCAGTTCCTCCCCGTCGGTAAACCGCGTCGATGCATTGGCATACACTGCCGCCGCGTCCACCTCCCTCAGGAACCGTTCGCATTTGTCCCTGTTTCCCGAAACGATAGCCTCCGAATGCCTGGTGGAATGCACCCGGATATGCTCCAGCGCCTCTTCCATTCCGCCCACCACCCTGATCGCACACTTCAACGACAGGAACTCCCGGTCGTAATCCTCAGGCTTCGCCCGCTGCAACAGCCGATATCCTTTCAACAACCGCAATGCTTCCCTGTCCGCATACACCTCCACTTCATGATATCCCAACTGTCCTTCCAATCGTCGCAACAACACCGGAGCGACCTCCCTGTCCACCAGCAAGGTATCCATCGCATTGCACACGCCCGGCCGGCTCACCTTCGCATTCACCACGATCTGTGCCGCCATGTCCAGGTCGGCTTCGGCTTCCACATACACATGACATACCCCTGCCCCGGTCTCTATTACAGGCACCAGGCTATTGCTGCGGACATGCCGGATCAACCCTTCCGAACCTCGCGGGATCAGCAGATCCACCAGTCGCACAGCCTTCATCAGCTGCTGTACGGTATCCCGGTCGGCAGGCAACAATGCTACACAGTCGGGTGATAGCCCATTTTCGGACAGCGCTTTCCGGATAAGCCCGATAGCAGCTTTGTTCGTGTCGGCCGCCTCCTGGCTCCCTTTTAGCACGCATCCGTTACGACTCCGTAAACACAACGCCGCTATATCGAAGGTCACGTTGGGCCTCGATTCATAAATGGCGCCCACGACTCCGAACGGCACCGTGATCCTTTCCACTTCCAACCCATTAGCCAGCGTCCGGCGGTCTAATTCCTTACCGGTCGGATCAGGCAGCCCGCTCACTTTACGAAGCGCTCCGGCGATCCCCCTGATCCTCTGCTCATTCAATAACAGCCGGTCATTCCGGGGATCACCCGGTTTCTGACGCTTCAGGTCACGCGTATTGGCGCGCAGGATCAGCGCCCCGTTCGATTCCAAAAGGTCCGCCAGCGCGCGCAATACACCCGCTATCTGATCGTCAGTGGCACTCCTCAGACCCGGCGTGGCCTTCTGCACCCGTAACAATATAGGCTCTATCGATTTCATTCGTTCACAATGTCTATCCAATGGTCGAATGGAACCTCGCAATTTGCTCGGTTTCATTTAAAAGACTACAATATCATCCGCATGCGCAGCCATGACATTCTTCTGCGACAATCCGGCCGTGATCTCCGCCGAACCTATCCTCACTTTGGCGACTCCGACAATATTCTCCTCTTCATCCACCAGCTGCACGACCTCTCCCGCACCGAATTTCCCCTGTACTTTCCTGACACCCACGGTCAGCAGGCTCCTGCGCTGCATTAAGGCCCTTGCCGCGCCTCTGTCTACAAAAAGACTCCCGAAGGTGATGGATCCGCTGGCCAGCCATTTCTGCCGCGCCTTCAGATTCGACGCCTGAGGAATAAAATTAGTCCCGGTCCGGCCGGCCAGGGCATCGGAAAAAGGGGTCTTCCCCCCGATGCCGCATATGATGACGCGGATACCCAGCGATGTCGACAGCTTCGTAAATGTCAGTTTCGACAACATCCCCCCCAATCCAAGCGCACTCTTTCCCGTTTGAACAAAACCCATGATCCGGCTATCCACTTTCTCCACTTCGGACAGGATCTTCCCCTGCCCATCCATGAATCCGCCCACCGAAGTACAAAGGATCAAAGCTTCGGCATCGAATCCGATGGCAGTCAGTGTCGCCAGCTCGTCATTGTCGGAGAACTTCAACTCCACGTTGCTCACCAGGTCGTTCTCGTTCATGATGGGCAGGATCCCGTTCTTCCAGAATTCGGCAAAGGTCTCCTTCAACTGCAAAAAACGCGGCCGGCTCGAGAAATGCTGCCGTTCACACAAGGCCTGCGCTACCGGTATTCCATATGCGGCAAATTGCCGCTGATAATGCTGGATAAGAATAGGATTCCCCACGGCTGCAGCGGCCTTCCGCTCGGCCAAACTTCCCCTATAGCCCGAAAAGAACCCCCTCCCGCTGCCTACGGCGCCGCTCGACACCAGGATGATCCGATAGTCCCCCGCCAGCGCGGCAATTCCGGCCGCCACCTTCCGGATGATCGCCCCTGCGATCTCTCCCTTCTCATTCGTCAGCACGGCCGTTCCCAATTTAATGACCAGTACCGGTTTTTGCATCCGCAAATCTACCCCATTCTCCCCACACCCTCTTGCAATTTCCACTTCAATCGCTTATCTTATGGCAAACCTCGTCGCATGGGACAAACACCTCTTTCCCCAGGCAGGCAAACGGCCCTGGGCACCGATCCATCAGTCCCAGCCAGCGGCTGGCCCTTACCGAAACAACTCACCTTCCGGTTCTTCTTCCTCTTCTTCATTCTTTATATCTTTTTTAACCCCAACGGCGTCGTCCCCTTTACCGAGGGCCTCTTCGGTTGGTACATCCAGCCTTTCCACCAGCTCATTCCATGGTTCGGCGCACACATACTTCACCTCTCTCATCCGATCACTGTTTTCACCAACGGCTCGGGAGACACGACCTACGACTTCGTCATTCTCCTCTTCATCTTCGTACTGTCTCTCCTCGGCTGCGCGGTCTGGAGCGCGCTTCACCGACATCACCATGCCTATCCGACACTATATTACTGGCTCAGCTTCATCCTGCGCTATTACATCGCAGTCACGATGTTGTCCTATGGCCTCTTTAAAGTGATCAAGCTGCAGTTCCCCTTCCCCGGTCTCTCCAGCCTTCTCGAACCCTACGGAAAATCCTCTCCCATGGGTCTGGCCTGGAACTTCATGGGCTATTCGGAAGGTTATAACTATTTTGCCGGCATCGCGGAGACGTTGGCCGGGTTGCTCCTGCTTTTCCGCCGGACGACCATCGCCGGCGCCTTGCTCGCATTCGTCGTTTGCTCGAATGTCATGGCCATGAACTATTGCTTCGACATCCCCGTCAAGCTCCTGTCCACCATGCTCGTCCTAATGTCGCTTTACCTCCTTTCGGATAATTTTTCCGTCATCGCCGGCTTCCTTTTCAAGAAACGTGTCACTGCCCTCAAACAGCCGCCTGCCCCTCCCTTCAAAAAAAGGAGCATACGCATCGGCTGGACGGTCGGAAAAAGCCTGTTCATCGCCTTCGTGCTCATCGCCAGCGTATTTCAACTGATCGATGCCAGGGCCTCGTACGGAGACGCGGCGCCGCATGCTGCCTTCCGCGGGATCTACGATGTCAGGTCCTTTATCCGCAATAAAGACACCCTTCCCCCGCTCGTGACCGATACCTTCCGTTGGAAACAGCTCGTCATCGACGGCTCACCCACCTATCCATATGCCAGCATCCGGACCATCAACGACAGCACCAAAGGCTATTATAGCTGCAAGATCGATTCGGTCCTGCATACCATGAAATTCACCTCCTATCGCGATAGCACCGACCAGTTCATCTTCGCTTACCACCAGCCCCAAAACGACAGCCTGATCCTGTCGGGCGCCTGGAAAAAGGACTCCCTCGAGATCAGGCTGAAAGCATATGACTGGAAAAACTTCCTGCTGGTCCGCCGTGGATTTCATTGGATCAACGAATACCCGCTCAACCGGTAAGCCTATTTCTGCCTCACCATTACCCCATTCAACATTATCGTACTCCCCCCATCCGCTATGATATTATACACCGGCTGCGCCCCTCCGGCGCCCTCGGTCTTATCCCATACCATAAACTCCCGATACGCCTTTCCATCAGCACACCACACCCTATCCCCAACCTTCAATTCCCCTACCGTCTTCCCATTCCCCATCGGATGATTGGGTGTCGCTTCCAACACCCTCGACGACAAGACCACATCCCGATCGCCCTGGCCGACCGCCGACACCAACACCAGCCGCGTGATCTCATAATTCTTCACGGGATGAACCGTCAACTCACGCACCGTCACCACCCGCTCCCGGCGCGTCAAAGGATCCACGGTCACGACGGCATCTCCCGCTTTCACGTCACTCAACAGCTTCGTCCCTCCATCCGCCATCGTCACCCGCATATCCCCCGGGAAACAAATATCATTTCCATACGTCCCGCTCTCGCTCCGGTCCACCGGCCCCTGCCCCGTCCGCGCGCCCCTATACAGCTGATAACCCAATTCCTTCGACAACACATAAGACAGCTTCAACACAAAAAAAGGCTCCTGTTTCTCGATGGCATGTACATCTTCAAAGTACCTCCGCCAAACAGCAGTATCTGCCCGGTAATCCGGCATGCAGGCCGTATAACGCTTGCCTGCCTCGGTAGTATAATAGATAACGGTCCCGATCGTCGCCCGATCCTCCTTCCGGATCAATTTGTACAGATCGATACGCTTCCGCTTGCCGTCATCGCCCGTGATAAAATAAGGTTTGCCGAATCCGCTGTGATCCAGGATATACGCATTCTCGAATTTGACATAAGTGTCCTTATCCGGATCGGCCACCGAAAATGTCCTGGCCTTCTCGTATTCCTGCATGCTCAGGGCGCGGACCGCCGTCGTATCCTGGGCGCGCACGACCCCAACGGCCGCCGTCAGCAGACAGGCCGCAATCAGTTGTTTCTTCATGTACCTGATCGATTTTTTAAGATATTTCCTTGAATGCTGCCGCGAATGCTTCCATTTCATCCATCCGGCCAATGCTGATCCGGCACCAGTCCTGGTTGTCGAATTTCCAGAACCGGACCCCTACGCTCCGCTTCATCATCTCATCGGTAAATTGCTTTCCATCCATCTTGATCGGGAAGATCACAAAATTCGCCACCGCAGGCACATAGGTATAGCCTTCTTTTTTCAAAACACTATACAGGTATTCCTTGCTCGCCGTCGTCTTTTTGAGCACCCCCTCCATGTACTCCCTCTCCTGGTAAGCGGCAATGGCGGCCTGCAGGGTCGTCGCCGACAGTGACATAAAAGCTTCCGTATAGAGCTGCAGTCTCCTGATGATGTCCGGCTGGGTCACCACATACCCGCAACGTAACCCCGCGAATCCATATACTTTCGAGAAGGTGCGCGCTACGATGATATTGCTGCCGCCCACTGCCATCGGTATCAGCGTCGTTCCCTGCGGGTCCGGCAGATAGTCCATATAGGCTTCATCGAGGAATATCACCGTTCTTTTCGACACCCGATCGCAAAACGCCTTTAGCTTCGCGGTGTCCACCACCGTTCCCGTCGGATTGTTGGGATTGCATATATACACCAGTACGGTATCGTCGTCGATCGCCTTTTCCATCGCATCCAGATCCAGCGCATAGTCCTTCGTCAACGGCACTTTCACCCATTTGGCGCCCATACGCTCCGCTCTGGAAGGCAGATCGGCATAGGTCGGGTCACCCGATACCACATTGCAGCCGGGTCTGAAATAGGCCAACGCAGCAGCCCCCAGCAATGGCGTCGATCCGGCCGCCAGCAAAATATTCTCCTGCCTGATCTTTTCGAATGC
>DASYSV010000344.1:0-7977 GCA_036010185.1 Puia sp. | reverse complement strand
TTGGAGCCCCCGAAGCTCCAGGAATTACGGAACGGGGAAGGCTTGATCACCATGTCATCATTGCCATCCATCACGATATAAGGGGCTCTCATTGTCCTGATCTTCCTCCTGCTGATGGACACATCGCCGTCCTGGTATTCCGAAGCAGGTTTTCCATTGATATAGGTCTCACCGTTCTTTATTTCGATGGTCACTTTGGCGTCTTTATCCGTTTTGCGCCGGATGATGATCTCGTCATAGCCGTGTTTGGGATTGACTGCGGTGTCGATGTCCATGTCGGCTCCCGACGGCGTCGGAGGAGGAGTGATGTCCTGTGCAAGACCGGTGGTGTTCAAAGCCAGCGCCAGCATGGCTACTCCGGCCATTTTTTGGAGGTGTGTATTCATCCTTTTGGGATTTAAGATTAGGAAATTTTTCTGTCTACGTTGGTTTTCGTAGATAAAGATAGGGGGATTTCCGGAAATACGAAAGTTTTCGGAAATGTTAAATTAGGCTCCTAACCTTCCCGATCACCTGCGCCAGGTTGCTTGCATCCTGTCCGCCTGCCGTAGCCAGCGTTTTTTGGCCGCCGCCTCCGCCTTTGATCAGGGGTGCGACGTGTTCCTTGATGATGGCGGGAGCCTGCAGGTTGCGCGCGGAGACCAGCTGTTCATCGAGGAGGAGGGCAATGGCGGCTTTGCCGTCGATGTTGGCGGCGAGGATAGCAAGATAGGGTGTAGATTGCGGGAGGGCGGCCAGTCCGGGCTTCAGATCGAAACATAGCTTTTTTAGCGAATCGGCGCCAGGGACTTCCACGATCTCCCCGATAAAGGCTACACCCCCGACGATCTGTACGGTCTGCAATAGCCGTTGCCGGAGGATGTCGAGCTGTTTGGCTTCGGCTTTCTCGAGTTTCTTTTTCAGATCGGCATTTTCGGACGCGAGCGTTTCGGCTGCGCGGGAGACATCGGCAGGATTTTTTAATACCTCGCGGACGGCCTGCAGCTCGGCCAGCTGTTCGCCGACAAACGTTTCTGCAGCCCTGCCTCCGACGGCTTCGATACGGCGTACTCCGGCAGCGACGGCACCTTCATGACGGATGCGGAAGAACCCCAGCTCGCCGGTGGCGCCGACGTGTGTACCGCCGCAGAGCTCGATGGAATAGCCGGGATCGATGGTGACGACCCGAACGGTATCGCCATATTTTTCGCCGAATAACGCCATGGCGCCGGAGAGAAGGGCTACCTCCTTAGGCATCAGCCGGATGACGACGGGTATGTTTTCGCGCACCTTTTCATTGACGAGAGATTCGACAGTCGATAGCTCGTCATCGGTCATCTTAGCGAAATGCGAGAAGTCGAACCTCAGCTGTGTATCGTTGACCAGCGAACCCTTTTGCGCCACATGCGTCCCCAACACCTTGCGAAGCGCTGCGTGCAGGAGATGGGTGGCGGAGTGATGGATCTCGGTGGCCTTACGTTTGACCCTATCGACCCTGGCAATGACGGGCGCCTCGGGTTCGGAAGGGACCTTATCTGTGAAGTGGACGATGAGATCGTTCTCTTTTTTCGTATCGAGCACGGGAATGGTTTCCATGCCGGACGTGAGCGTACCGGTATCGCCGACCTGTCCGCCGCTTTCGGCATAGAAGGGCGTGGCTTCGAGCACCAGCTGCCAGGATTCCTTGCCTTTGGCTTTTATCTTACGGTATTTGACGATGCGGGTTTTGGATTCCAACAGATCGTAACCTACGAATTCGGCAAGGGGGTCTTCGATGAGGACCACCCAGTCGCCGGTATCTATCGCCGTTGCCGCGCGCGAGCGGGTCTTTTGCTGCTGGAGCTCCGCGTCGAATCCCGTTTTGTCAACGATCATTCCATTTTCTCCTGCGATCAATTCGGTCAGATCGGGCGGGAAACCGTAAGTATCGAAAAGCTCGAAGGTGACATTGCCGGGAATGATCGCCTTGTCAGTGGAGATCGTTTTGCTGTGGGCATCGGGGACGGAGAAGGGTCGCGATCTGGCATCCGAAATGACCTCCGCGATCCGGCGAAGCCCCTTTTCCAGCGTGCGGAGAAAGGCTTCTTCTTCTTCTTTCATCACTTTCGCGATGAAATCGACCTGCTGATGAAGCTCGGGAAATACGTCCCTGAACTGATCGGCCAGAAGAGGGACCAGCTGGAACAACAGGGGTTGTTTATAATCCAGATAGGAATAATAGTATCTCACGGCCCGTCGCAGGATACGCCGGATAACATAGCCGGCATCGGTATTCGAAGGCAACTGACCGTCGGCGATGGTAAAGGAGATGGCGCGGATATGATCCGCGATGACCCGGAAAGCGACGTCGCGTTTGGAGTCGCCGGCGGTATATTCCTTTTTGACGATGTTTCCTACCATTGCGATGGTGCCGGTGAAGACATCGGTATCATAGTTGGAATGTTTGCCCTGGAGCACCCGGACCAGCCGTTCGAACCCCATGCCGGTATCCACGTGTTTGGCCGGCAGCGGCTGAAGGCTGCGGTCCTTTAGCCGGTTGAACTGTATAAATACATTGTTCCATATCTCGATGACCTGGGGATGGTCGTTATTGACGAGCGAGGCGCCGTCTTTCACTGCACGTTCGGCATCGGTACGACAATCGACATGGATCTCGGTACAGGGCCCGCACGGACCGGTATCACCCATTTCCCAGAAATTATCCTTTTTGCTTCCGAGAAGGATACGTTCGGGGGCGATCCATTTCTTCCATTCGTGTTGCGCTTCCGTATCGGCGGGGAGGTTGTTCTCAGGGTCGCCTTCAAAAACGGTGACGTATAGACGGTCCACAGGAATGCCATAGACCTTCGTAAGCAGTTCCCAGCTCCATGCGATGGCTTCGGGTTTGAAATAGCCGGCCGAAGGGTCCGCCGGATCGCCAAAGCTCCAGTTACCCAGCATTTCGAACATGGTATGGTGATAGGTATCTACGCCTACTTCTTCGAGGTCGTTGTGTTTCCCGCTGACGCGAAGACATTTCTGGGTATCGGCCACGCGGGAATAAGGCGCCTTCCTGTTGCCGAGGAAATAGTCTTTGAATTGGTTCATCCCCGCATTGGTGAATTTGAGGGTAGGATCATTTTTCACGACGATAGAGGCGGAAGGCACGATAGTATGTCCTTTCGATACAAAAAATTCCAGGAATTTCTTTCTTATTTCGGAACTCGTCATCATAAATCGGCGGTATCTTTTGGTTGTTTTTTGGCCCGCAGCAACTATATTTGCGCGGGTGTGCCCCGGTCCAGGCGCTAATGTTGGTCCTAAGGGAACGACTGCCGGAAGCAGTTTAGGCCGTGCAAAGGTACACCAAATCAGGCTGTTTTGCCGTTCTAACCCTATTGGATGATAGACGAGCGGGCCGATGAAGAAGATCAAGTACTACTATAATACCAATACCCTCCGCTATGAAAAGCTGGAGACGCCTCTGCGGGTGACCCTTTTGCGCGTTTTGGGTTTCCTGTCCGCCGCGGTGGTGACGGCCCTGATCCTGGTTTCCATCGCTTATAAATACTTCCCTTCGGCAAACGAAAAACGTCTCATGCAGCGGAACGACGCCCTGCAGGACAACTATTATACCCTCAACGATAAGGTGACCAAGCTGCAGGAGCAGATGGGCGAGCTGGAAAAAAGGGATAACAATGTCTACCGGGCCATTTTCGAGGCCGCGCCCATACCCGACAGCGCACGGGCCAAACAAAGCCGGCAGGAGCAGGAGATCAAGCTGGTGCAGGGTATGGATCAGGAAAATCTCTATACCTCGATCGCGGACACGCTCGAACGGCTGACCGCACGGATGGCCACCCAGGCCAAGTCGTATGTCGAGATCGACGGATTCATCAAGAATAAAGAACAGCTCCTGGCCTGTACGCCGGCCATCCAGCCGGTGAGCAACAAGGACCTCAGCCGTATCGCCTCCGGTTTCGGCTACCGGATCGATCCTGTCTATAAAACGACAAAATTCCATGCCGGATTGGACTTCGCGGCCCCGATAGGAACGCCCATCTATGCCACGGCAAATGGCACGGTAGAGGTGGCGGGCAATACGGGCAACGGATATGGGAACCATGTGGTCATCAATCATGGCTATGGATATGGAACCCTTTACGGTCATATGTTCCGGGTGAAAGTAAGGGTCGGCGAGAAAGTAAAAAGGGGCGAGATCATCGGTTGGGTCGGAAGCACAGGCAAGAGTACGGGGCCGCACTGCCACTATGAAGTACATCGCAATGGCGACCCGGTGGATCCCGTCTATTATTTCTACAATGACATCACCCCGGAGCAGTATGATCGTCTGTTGAAACTCGCGGCATCGAGCAATCAAAGTTTTGACTAATCCTCGTAACTTCAGGGAATAAGGCTCGATTTTTGAAGACCTACTTTTTGACGCGATGAGCAATCTGAACCAGATATCGCTGGATTTTGGCCCGGAGCATCAGGGTCCTCCTTCGCCTCCTGCAGGTGTCATTGGCACTTCCGGTGATGGTGCGGATGGCTATATGGCGGCGGAAGGGGTCGGTGTGCGGCTCAAGTCCTATAAAAGGACCACGGTGTCTCCATTGCCCGAAAAGCCCGAGCCCGTGAATGGTAATCTTTTTGGAAATGGGGAGCAGGTAGCGGAGGTGGTTGCGCCCGCGGTTGCGCCGGAACCGAAGGTTGCGCCGGAACCGAAAGTTGCGCCCGAGCCGAAGGTTGCGCCCGAGCCGAAACGCATTGCCAGGGGTGCCCGGAAACCGGTCCCCAAAAAAGTGCCCTCCAAACGGGGGCGCAAATCGCTCAAGCAGGTGTCTGCAGAAGCCGATCTTATCGAAATACCCGAAGACGAAGTCTTATTCAGCAAGCAATACTATACCATGGGCGAGGTGTCGGAAATGTTCCGGGTCAACCAGAGCCTGCTGCGTTTTTGGGAAACGGAATTCGATATCCTGCAGCCTCGTAAGAATAAGAAAGGGGACCGGTATTTCCGGCCCATCGATATTAAGAATCTCCATCTCATCTATCATCTCCTGCGGCAAAGGAAATATACCATCGAAGGAGCGAAGGATTTCCTGAAAAAGAACAAGAAGGCCGAAGAACGCTTCGAGGTCATCCGCCGTCTCCAGGAGATAAAGGCCTTTCTATTGGAATGGAAGGCGCAACTGTGAAAAAACTCTTCATGAAGAAACTCTCGCTTGTCGCCATTTTTATCGGTCTGGGTATGCTGACCCGGGCGCAAACCGAATACGAAGTATCGAGTGACGGCACCTATAAGATCCTGAAGGGATCGATCAGCCGTGAAATGCTGGAGAACGATACCGCCTTCCGCTGGTTCCACGATAACCAGACCGGCTATGTACCGAATCCCGAGACCGTAAGCATATTGAAAGCCAAGGGGTCGAATCTACGGTTTGTGGTATTCTTCGGAACGTGGTGCGACGATTCCAGAAACCTGCTGCCAAAATTCTATGCACTTATGGATGCCGCGTCCATCGGCAACGATCAGATCATGCTCATCGGCGTCGATCATCAAAAGAAATCGACAACGCATCTTCCCGAAGTCATGCACCTGACGAACACGCCAACTTTTATTATCCTCCGAGGGGACGAGGAAGAGGGGCGTGTAGTGGAATATGGGAAGAACGGCCAATGGGAAAAGGAGATCGGGGACATCGTCGCCGCTAAGTTTTAGCATCGGGGCCGGAGGACGCGGGGGGATGCGGGCCGGCGGGCCGCGAACGGCTTGCGGGGGAAGCCCCGGGGGACGCGGGGGAATGCGGGCCGGCGGGCCGCGAACGGCTTGCGGGGGAAGCCCCGGGGGCCGCGGGAGCATCCGGGCCGGGGTTCACGGAAGTCAGGCTGATCGTGGTGCTCGATCCTGCAATACTGATCTTCAGCTTTTCCATCAATCGCAATACTTCCAGATTCACCTGTTGTTTGGTCGCATTGAACGTCTCGATCGCGAGGGGTGCGGTGAAATAATCCACATTGACCAGGAATGCAGAACCTGTAATGTCATTGAGAAAAACGACCTTGTCCTCTATCACCGGTATCGACAATATCTCACGGATACCGGAGATCAGATCGTCCAACAATGCGGCGGAAGTAGACAAGCTTAGCTCTAATCGAAGCTCTCCTTTCCTTTGCGTCCGCAGCGTGAGGTTATCCACGACGCTATCGACCATCTGTTTATTGGGAACGGTGACATACGTTTTTTGGTCAGTCCGGATACGGGTGCTCCGCAGGCCGATCTTTTCCACCGTCCCGGAGATCGCGTTGACCTTGAGGTAATCGCCCGACTTGAAAGGTTTGTCGAAGAAGATGACAAACGAAGCGATGAGGTTCTCGATGCTCTCCTTTGCTGCCAGTGCGATCGCGGCGCCGGCCAGACCGAGAGAGGTGAGGATACTGCTTACATCTACTTTAAAGACCGCGTCGAGGACCATCAGGAGACCGATAATACCGAGTATGGCCTTGAGGAAATCGCGGATGAACACGATGACCTGGTTATCCCTCGGTCCGCCGCCTTTCCGGGCCTTGTTCCGCAGCACCGTGGCGATGAAGTCTACCAGCCGTAGAAGAAGCCAGATGAACGTGACGATGAGAATGATAGACGCGAGACCGTGCATCATGGTCTTCGAGGGGACCTCATAGATATCGAAATCGAGCTGGCGGGGAAAATGCAGTTTTTCGATGGACGTAATGGAGACGAAGACCACCAGGAAAGTGCCGATAGGCCTGAGGACAAAGTCCAGGAAGGCTGAACGGTCGAGACCGGAGCCCATCCGCCGGATAACCCGGAAGATCAGCCGGGCGATGAGACGCGAAAGATAGCGTTTCAGGGCGATGACGAAGAGAATGGTGGCCGCGACGATGATGTAGCTTCTCAGCGGATTGTCCAGTATGACGATGTTCCAGAAGTCGTGCATAGGTGCAAAGGTACGTCCCGACCCCTATTTTTTGGTATACACGTCCAACCCCGTCTTTTTCAGCACGTAGATGACGGAGGGTGTGATCCGGATGCTGATGGCACCGCTGTAGGCCGCCGGAATGGGCTGCTCCTGCATATCGAGCGTTCCGGGCTGGTAGCGATAAAGATTATGGCTGTCACGGCCCAGCAGGTTTTTTCCAATGACATCGAAATCCTCCCATCCCTGCAGGATCAGATGAGTCTTCATCGCGCCGTAGTGATCGAAGATATAAACGCCCTTCGAAGGGTCATAAAGATAGACGTATCCCCCCTGGTCACGGATGATGGTCGGATCGGGAACCGAGTCGAACAGCTGCCGGAAATCGGTGGTCTGGTCTACCAGTGAACCATCGTCGCCGATGCGTTTGAGCCTGGCATCCAATTCATCGAATACCCAAATATTGTTATCATATGCCAACCCGATGGCCCTTGCCTGCAGGATATTCTGTTTCCGGAGATCGATAGTATTGACGATGTTGAGAAACCGGTCCAGCTCGATGACCGTCGTGAATTCCCTGTAGTAGACCAATATCTTCAGTGGATTGGTCGCGTCGACGGAGGCGATCTTTCCATACTGTCTGACGTCGTTGAAGACGGCCAGCGAATCGCCCTTCGGACCCAGCTTCTTCAGCTGGTTGTCACTGTTGAGGATATAGATATTACCGAGATTGTCGACGGTGAAGTCGACGATGTCCTGCGGGATCGTGAGGGTCAGCTGAAAGTCGCCGGGCGCGGCCGTGACCGGGGGATTCGCTTCCTGTGCCGATGCCGATCCGCGGACGAGCAGAAGCAACAGGGTCATATAGAGATAGCGGCGGGTCATAGACGAACAATCTTATCGGCCGTCCCGGGAGTCTCGCTGAGCAAGGTCATCGTTCCCCCGTCCAGGACCGCATACGTATAATAACGGATCCAATCCCCGAGATTGATATACCGGCTGCCTTCGGCGTTGAGCAAAAAATCGATCGGCAGATGACGATGACCGAACACGAAGAAATCGATCTTCTGCGTCTGCA
>DASYSV010000332.1:0-5157 GCA_036010185.1 Puia sp. | reverse complement strand
TGAGCGCCACCGATCTGATCAATAAATTCAGTCGCGAGCGAAAAAGTATCGCCTGGGTCGTCGATGAATTCGGGGGCACCGCGGGCATCGTGACGATGGAAGATCTGCTGGAGGAGATATTCGGAGACATCCGTGACGAATATGACACCGAGGAGTTCGAGGAGCGGAAGCTTTCCAATGACGAATTCATCTTCTCCGGCCGGCTGGAGCTGGACTATCTGAACCGGAAATATGGGCTAGACCTTCCGGAAAACGACTCGGAAACGCTCTCGGGCTATATCATCAACCAGCACGAGACCATTCCACATCTGAAAGACCGCATCATTCTGGGAGATTATGAGTTCGAGATCCTGAACGTCAGCGATACGCGTATAGAAATGGTACGATTGAAGGTGCTAAAATAGGCGAAGTCTTCCGGCCGGGGCCCGCCGGGCACGCCAAACCCCATTGTTAACCAATGTTAACCCGTGGTTAATCAGCCCCCGTTATTTTTCCATCCTCCGGTTTTTGATCATCTTCGTTCTGCAAAAGCGAAACAACTCAACTTTTTTCATAGGTCAGTTAGGAGTAAACAATGCACTCTGTAATGGAGTGCTTGTTTTTTTTATACAGGTCCCGCGGATCGCTTCTGTATCGCCGGCGCGATCGCCCTATTTCTTCTGCTCTTCGTTGTGTTTCCCCAGGATCTCCTGCTTCATCCGGCAACGCTCGATATCATGCTGATAGTCCTTGATCTTCTCGTCGTTCTGGCTGGCTAAAATGGCCTTCTCGAAATAATAGACTGCCTTTTCGTAGTTTTTCTGCAACTCTTCCGATAGAGCATACCGGCCATAGACCCAGGACTTGTCGATGGTGCGGACACGAAGACAACGGTCGAGGTGATTGCGCAGTTCTTCGAAACGTTCCATATCCATCAGCAACGCTGCGATATGAAAATATGAATGCGGATATTGGGGATCGCACCGGATGGCGGTTTGGAAATGGTTCTCCGCCTTGCCATAATCATCGAACTGGGTCTTGTACAGCCAACCCATTGAATTATGCGCGGGCGCGCTATCCGGCTCCTCATAAAGGATGCTCTCATATTTCTTGAAAGCTTCGGCGTAATTGTTGTTCTTGATATCGGCCTCGGCTTCCAGGTACAGCTCTTCTGAATTTGTTGTCATAACAGATTTTGATCGTTACCACCCAAGCACCCATGCGAAGATCAGCGGGGCGACGATGGTGGCATCGCTTTCAACAATATATTTCGGCGTGTGGATATCCAGCTTGCCCCAGGTGATCTTCTCATTCGGCACCGCGCCGGAATAAGAACCGAAGGAGGTGGTGGAATCCGAGATCTGGCAGAAATAGCCCCAGAACGGAACATCGTGCCATCCGAGGTCCTGGTACATCATGGGCACCACGCAAATGGGGAAATCTCCCGCGATGCCGCCTCCGATCTGGAAAAAGCCTACTCCTTTGCCGCCGCTATTGGCTTTATACCAATCCGCCAGCCACGTCATATATTCGATACCGCTCTTCACGGTGCCCGCTTTGAGCTCTTTCTTAATGACATAGCTTGCAAAAATGTTGCCCGTGGTGCTGTCTTCCCAGCCGGGTACGACAATCGGGATATTTTTCTGCGCCGCGGCGATGATCCAGCTATCCTTCGGGTCTATTTCATAGTACTGTTCGAGCTCGCCGCTGAGGACCACCTGGTGAAGGAATTCATGCGGGAAATAGCGTTCTCCCTTTGCTTCCGCGTCCTTCCACACCTTCACAAGGTGTTTTTGGAGACGGCGGAAGGCTTCCTCTTCGGGTATACAGGTGTCCGTTACTCTGTTATAGTGGTTTTCCAGGAGCTGCCACTCGTCCTGCGGCGTAAGATCGCGGTAATTCGGTACCCGTTTGTAGTGACTATGGGCGACCAGGTTCATTACGTCTTCTTCCAGATTGGCGCCGGTGCAGCTGATGATGTCCACCTTTCCCCGGCGGATCATTTCGGCCAGTGATATGCCGAGTTCCGCTGTGCTCATGGCGCCAGCGAGCGTGATCATCATCTTTCCGCCTTCCGTTAAATGTGTTTCATATCCTTTCGCCGCATCCATCAATGCGGCTGCGTTGAAGTGACGATAGTGGTGCTCAATGAATTGCGAGACAGGCCCCTTGCTCATGGTTTTGCGATTGAGCCGCAAAAATACAAAAATCGCCCCTACTTTATTTGTTCGGAGCGATTTTCCAACTAAAAACTAACCTGCTAAGCTTGTCCTATTTTTTCTCTTTGCTGTAAACATTCCAGGAGTCGATCCCGAAGGAGCGCAATACGATCTTCTTATCGCTGTTCTCGAGCGTCACATAATAAGTCGTCTGATCCCCTGAAGCCACTTCGAACAGATCGCTGATCCAGTAACCGTCATAATCCCGTTTCATCGAAGTGATCAGGTTGATCGGCAACTGTTCGGAAGTAATATTCCTGACGACGGCAGTGAGCTCGCCGTTATTGTCATAATAAGCGAACAGGATCTCGCCGTTGAGAGAGAAAGTGGCTTTCGAATAGCCCACCTTTTGTTCCCACATGATATTGCTCGCGGCGGCAAAATCTTTTTTGAACGAGGCGATCGCCTGTTGATTGACGTTATCTCCAATGAAGCTTGCATTGCCATTGGCGAAGGCGCCGGCACTGATCATAAGCACGGTAGCGATGGATAAGATGATCTTTTTCATTTTCTATTTTTGTAAGTTTTTAAATTGTGTGTTTGGTGAGCTCTGTATTAGTAGACGCTGGCTTTTGATCCGATGTTGCAGCGTCGTCAAAAAATATTTTCATTAACTAAGACGCAGCAAAACTATCCAAGGTTACGCGTGCTTGCAAGCCAATAGTGACCAACGGAGGTTGATATTACGGAATCATGAACAACGATGTTCCACGGTAATGCCCCTCCCAGGATGGGAACGCCTCAAACCCGCGCCACGACTGTTTTAGAGCCGATTTCTTAATGAAAGTTTAAAATCACACCAGACGGTGTTAAATTAATTTTTCGGCAAAAAAACATTTAAATTGTAAGGATGAACTATCTCGCTCACGCCTATCTTTCTTTCAACATCCCCGAAATAACCGTCGGCAACCTGATCAGTGATTTTGTGAAAGGAAGAAAAAAACTCGATTATCCCGTTGCCATCCGCCGGGGCATCGATCTTCACCGCGCGATCGACACGTTCACCGACAATCATGAAGTCACCCGCCGGGCCAAATCATTTTTCAAAGATGCGTATGGGTTGTATTCGGGACCGTTGACAGATATCGTTTATGATCATTTTTTAGCCAATGATCCCGGAATTTTTCCGTTGATGGATGGAGGGCTGAAAGTATTTTCGTCGACGGTCTACCGCCACATAGAGACCTGCCGTGAGGCCCTTCCCGAAAATTTTGCACATCTGTTCTATTATATGCGAACCCAGGACTGGCTATCGCATTACGGCGAAAAACAGGCCATCCGGAACAGTTTCGGCGGTCTTGCCCGGCGAGCCACCTATATGCCCGACCCGCGCCGGGCAGGAGAACTCTTCGAGATACATTATCTTGAATTAGAGGCTTGTTACCGGGATTTCTTCCCCGGCCTGGAGGAATTTGCGCGGCATACCCTCCGGGAAGGGCAAATGCACTAATTTTACACTATTCAAACCGTTGTTGCGTTATGAAGTCTATTGTTTTGATCGCCGGTTTAGTGATGGGAATGACCCTGGCCCATGCACAGTCTTCAACATCCAATCTTGACAGCAGTCCTCTCGATATGAGCTATTACCCGGTGGATTACCCGGTGCTGAAAATACAGGATAAGGTGAGCGAACCGCTGGTCGCCCGCGTCGTTTATAGCCGGCCTCAGAAAAAGGGGCGGAGACTTTTCGGAGACCTCGTCGCATATGGCCAGGTATGGCGGCTTGGGGCCAATGAGGCAACGGAGATCGAGTTTTTCCGGGATGTAAAGATCGATAACAAGACCGTCAAAAAGGGCCGCTATACCCTCTATGCGCTCGTCAATGAAGACAAATGGACACTGATCTTCAACAAGGAGACGGATACCTGGGGCGCCTTCCGTTACGATTCCTCCAAAGATGTCCTGCGAACGACGGTTCCGGTCGAAAAACAGGCAGTTATCACCGAAGCTTTTTCCATCGCCTTCCGGAAGGCGGAGAAGGGCGCCGATCTCGTAATCGACTGGGACGACGTACAGGTAAGCCTTCCGATAGCCTGGAAATGAGCCTGGCCACACCATAAATAAATTCATATGTGCGGTATAGCCGGTATTCTTTCCGCCGACACAGCGCAGATAACTCAAGGGCGGCTGGAGCAGATGACGTCCTCGCTGGCCCACCGCGGTCCGGATGGCGGGGGCATCTGGATCAGCGGGTCCGGCATGGCCGGGTTGGGGCACCGCCGTCTGTCCATCATCGATCTGAGTCCCGCGGGCGACCAGCCGATGCACTACCTGGGCCGATATACCATCATCCACAACGGCGAGATTTACAATTATCCGGAACTGCGAAGCCTGCTTCGGACGAAGGGTTATACCTTCACCTCTCAAACAGACACGGAGGTCATCTTGGCCGCCTATGCTCATTTCGGGGCGGACTGTCTTCAATATTTCGACGGCATGTTCGCCTTTGCCATCTGGGATTCGACGGAGGATCGGCTATTCCTGGCCCGCGACCGGTTTGGCGAGAAACCCCTGTTCTTCTACCGCGACAGCGAACGCCTGCTTTTTGCCAGCGAGCTCAAGGCATTATGGGCGGCCGGAATAAAAAAGGAGATCAACCCCCGGATGCTGTTCAATTTCCTCACCATCGGCTACACCCAGAATCCCGGGGATGGTTTCGAAACTTTTTTCAGGGACATCTCGAAACTCCCGCCACGCTCCTGGCTATACTATTATCCTTCCACCGGCAGAATGGAAACTGCCACCTGGTGGGACATCGAACCAGGACAAACGAAGACGATCAAAGAGGAAAGCGCGGTAGACACCTTTTGCGATCTGTTGTATACTTCGGTGAAACGAAGACTGCGCAGCGACGTGCGCGTAGGGACCAGTCTAAGCGGTGGCCTGGACAGCTCGTCGGTGGTGGCCTGTATACTGCGCCAGAAGGAGGCCCCGGAAGGCTTGCCCACCTTTTCCGCTA